>JAODBQ010000654.1 GCA_025464045.1 Ilumatobacteraceae bacterium | reverse complement strand
TCGGCTGCGGCAGCGCCTCGAGCGCGGCGATCGTCTCCTTCTGGAACGTCGGCGTCGGCGCCCGGTCGCCGCTCTGGATCGCCTTCAGGTCGTTGCCGGCCGAGAAGGACCGCCCGGCGCCGCGCAGCACCACTGCCGCCACGGACTCGCTTGCGGCCGCGAGCGCGTCGATCAGCGCGCGGAGCTCCACGAACAGCGCGGGGCTCAGCGCGTTGAGGGTGTCCGGCCGTTGCAGCGTCAGCGTGGCGATGCCGTCGTGGTCGTGGCGGGTGACGAGCTCGGTCATGATGTCCTCCTCGGATGGGCCTCTGGCACAGGCCGTGCCGCGGTGCTCGGGCACCTCGCGAGTGTCGTGCAGCCGTCGCCCGGTGACGTCATCGGGGCTCGGCACCGGGGCGAGCCGGGTCGCTGGACTGGTCGCTCGCCGGGTCGAGGATCGGGTCGCTCGTCAGGCTGGGGATCGCGGCGGTTCGCGTCACGGCCGACGCGAACACGAGGCTGAAGCGCGGCGGCGCGTTCGACGCGAGCACCAGCTTGCCACCCTCGGCCTCGGCCAGGCTCCGCGCGAGCGCCAACCCGATCCCGTGCCCGGAGCCGTGGTGGCGGGCGAAGATCGCCGTGGCCTCCTCGATCGGGACGCCCCGGCCGCCGTCGCCGACATCGATCGCCGATCCACCCGCGATGGCACGCGACGCGATCGACACGCGCCCGGCTCCGTGCTCGAGCGCGTTGTCGAGCAGCACGTCCACGATCTGTTCGAGTGCTGTGAGGGAGGCCACGACCGGCTCCACGCTGCGGTCGACGACGAGGTCGATCTCGCGACCGGCGTCGGCGAACCGTGGCCTCCACCGACGGGCGCTGTCCTCGACCACGTCGGACAGCGAGACCTCGGTGCCGAGCCGCGGCCGGCCGCGCGACAACGCCAGCAAGTGGTCGACCGTGGCCTCCAGCCGCGCGACGTCGGCGAGCGCGTCGGCGTTCGCCGGGTCGTTCGAGGCATCGGCCTCCAGCCGCAGCCGCAGGCCCGTCAGCGGCGTGCGCAGCTGGTGGGACACATCAGCGCTGAACGCACGCTCACGGGCGAGGAGCTCGGCGAGGCGGACGCTGCTCGTCGCCAGCGCGTGGCCGAGCAGATCCAGCTCGACCACGCCGCTGCGCTGGTGCGCGAGCACGACCCCTCCCGCGCCGAGCCGCTCGGCCGAGGCGGCCAGGTCCTGGATCGGGCGGGCCAGTCGCCGTGCCTGGGCGAGCGCCACGGCCCAGGCGATCGCCAGTGCGACGAGCCCGACACCGAACATCACCAGCCACGCTCGGCGGATGCGCCCGTCGACGGCGGCATCAGGTTCGGCGACGCGAACCACCGCGGTCACAGCTTCGCTCTGCGGATCCGTCAACGGCGTGGCGTAGACGAGCACCTCGGTGCTGTGGTCGAACGTCGGCACGCCCGCGAGCGCAGCTCGGACGGCGGCGTCCGCGCGCACCGGTCCCGAACCCGCGACGAGAGCGCCCTGCGCGTCGTACACGCTGAACGCGGCGTCCTGCGTGGCCTCGGCGAGCTCGTCGGCGGCGCTGCCGTCGAGTGGTGTCGGCACCTCGATCACGGCTTCCGCGGCGCGCCGTTGCAGGTCCACGGTCGCTGCCTTCTCGTAGTAGCGATGCACCACGATCGCCAACGGGATGCCGAGGATCAGCAGCGTCATCACGGTCACGATCAAGATCGCCCACGTCAATCGACGCTTCACGCCGGCTCGGAGCCGTCGAGGATGACCACCTCGCCTTCCTCCCGGAAGACGATGCTCGACACGGGTTCAGCGTAGGTGGCGCGAACGGACGCGGCCCGCGACGAGCAGCACGAACGGAACCGTCACCAGGCCGATCGCCCCGCCGAGCAGGGCCCCGCCGACCGTGTCCGAGGCGTAGTGCGCGCCGACGGCCACCCGGCTGATCGCGACGATGAGGACCGCGACGCCGACGAGGGCCCCGGCCACGGCGCGGGCCGTGTCGGTCCGCCGGACCCCGTACCACCCCCAGACCACCAGCAGGACGACGGCGAGCGCGGTGAACCCGCTGACATGACCGGACGGGAAGCCGTTGCCGGACTCCCCGGTGAGCACCGCCGTTCCCGGACGGGCGCGGGCGACGAGGTCCTTGAGCAGCACCTCGACGACGCCTGCCAGGGCCGGTGCGGCGACGACGGCGAACGCGAGCGCCATGCTCCGTCGACGCAGGAACAGGACCGCACCCGCCAGCAGCCCGAGCAGCCCGACGACGGGGCCCGAAGCGACGAACGACACCGCCTGTGCCAGCTTCCAGCCGACGCCGTCTTGCGTCTGGCGCAACCCGCGGTCGATCGCCGCGTCGAGGGGCATCGGTCCGACCCGGTGCCAGGCCACGGCCGCGAGGGCGACGAACAGCAGCACGAGCGCGGCCACGCTGCCGGCGGGCATCCGCAGCGTGGCCGCGCTCGAATCGGCTTCCGGGTCCAGGTCCTCGGCGTCCCAGCTCCACCGCTCGTTCACGTCATTGGGAACGATGTGGCCCTGGCTCATGGCGCGTCCTCTCGGGATGTTCGGAAGCGGCAGCGTACGAATGGCTCGGTCTGCCCCCGGATGGCGGCAGGTCAACGATCGGTAAATCGAGTCGCGACGGGTCCACCTCGTCGGCGTCGGCGCGTGCCGTGCAGGATCGGGGGCCAACGTCGCCCGACGGGCATCGAGGAGGTCCTGACATGATCCGAGTGAGCGTCTACTACCCCGCAGGTGAGGGCACCACCTTCGACCTCGACTACTACAAGGCCAAGCACGCCGAGATCGTGATGCGGGTGCTCGGCTGCGACAAGTTCGAGATCGATAAGGCGATCTCCGGCCCGAACATGGCCGTCGGCCACCTCTACTTCTCGTCGATGGACGCACTGCAGGCCGGCATGGCGGGCGCCGACGCCGGCGAGGCAGCTGCCGACGTGATCAACTTCACCAACGTCGAACCCGTGATCCAGATCGCCGAACTCGTCGGCTGACGGGTCGATTGACGGGTCGGCCGTCAGTCGGCGTGGGCGCAGACCTCGAGCTCCATCCCGTCGAGGTCGCGGAAGAAGAGCGACCACTCGCCGCCGAGCCGCTGGATCTCACCGATGTCCGCGCCGGCCGCGACCAGCCGGTCGCGCACCTGCTCGAGCGCTGCGAGCGAGTCCACCGCGAGGCCGAAGTGGTCGATCGCCCCGCGATGACCCTGCTCGCGCTGCTTGCCGATGATGTCCTCGGCAGGGACCTCGAACACGTTCAGCGCGGCACCGCCGCCGAGATCGAGGATGACCATGCGGGGATGGTCATCGCGCTGCTCCATCTCGAACGTGACCTGCGCGTCGAACGCGTCGCGGTAGAAGGCGACCGTGCGATCGGCGTCGGTGGTCAGCGTGGCGACGTGGTTGAAACCTGTGGTGATGGGCATCGCGCCTCCTCCGTGCGAACGCTAGTCCCGTGGTCGAACCGCCCGGGCGGCCGCGACATAACCTCGCGCCACCAACGACGACACTTGGAGGTGGACGATGTTCCTCGGCCTGCGCACGGTCATCTACCCCGCGCCGGACCTCGACGCCGCCAAGGCCTGGTTCAGCGAGCTGCTGGGCTCGGGCCCGTACTTCGACGAGCCGTTCTACGTGGGGTTCAACGTCAGCGGCGACGAGCTCGGTCTCGATCCGAACGCGTCCGTCGACGACGGACCGATCACCTACTGGGGCGTTGCCGATGCCGACGACGCGCTGGCCACGCTCGTCGCCACCGGCGCCGCGTTGCACGCCGACGTGCAGGACGTCGGCGGCGGCATCAAGGTCGCCAGCGTCACCGCGCCCAACGGCTCGATCATCGGCATCATCGAGAACCCCAACATCGCCGTACCGATCTGAAGGTCGGGACCGCCGAGCCTGTCGCTGGCGGGTCCCTCGCCGTCGGGCGAACCGGTCATCAACCCACCGAGCAGCGCTCGGCCCGACGATGACCAGAAGCGGCCAACGTGCGGTCAGGTGAGGTGGGTGAGGAGGAGCTCGAGGGCGGCAGTGGCGAAGGCGAACATGTTGGCCTCGCGATCGTCCTCACCGGTGAGCACGTGGCTCGTCGCCGACGTCGGTCCGCTGACCGCGAGCCAGCAGTGGCCGGCCGGGTCGCCGTACGGGTTCGGCGGGCCGGCGGCACCCGCCTCGGCCAGGCCCCACGTCGCACCGAGCTGGGCGGCGATCGAGGCGGCGAGGTACGCCGCGAACGGCTCGGTGGCGCCACGCATCCCCGGCGGCGGCTCGATCGGCCCGGTCATGAACGCCTTGATCGCGGCGCGGGTGTAGACGATCGCGCCACCGGCGTAGTACGCCGACGCGCCGGGCACGGCGAGCAGCGTCGCGGAGATCAGGCCACCGGCGGAACCTTCGGCGATGCCGACCGTCTCGCCGCGCCGGCGCAACGCCTCGCTGATCGAGCCGCCGAGCTCGGTGAGTCGTGGAGTGAGCACGACAGCAGCTTGCCCGAACCGTGTCGCTCCCCCGTCACCAGCCGGCCGGTCGGGCCAGATGCGAGAATCTAAACGTCGTTCGGTAGCGTGCGGCCATGGACGTGGGAATCCAAACAGTCTTCAGCAGCTACGGATGGCCCGGGATCACGGACGGGCAGGTGTACGCGGAG
>JAODBQ010000102.1 GCA_025464045.1 Ilumatobacteraceae bacterium | reverse complement strand
GGTCTGCCGGTCGCGCAACCTGCCGGTGATCACGTTCCTCAACAAGTACGACCGTCCCGGACGCGAGCCGCTGGAGCTGCTCGACGAGATCGAGGCGCAGATCGGCCTGCGCCCGACACCGGTGACGTGGCCGGTCGGCAGCGGAGAGGAGTTCGCCGGGGTGGTCGACCGGCGCACCCAGCAGTTCACCCGCTTCACCCGCACGGCCCGCGGCGCGTCGGCAGCTGGTGAGGAGACCACGTCGCTGGAGGATGCGGCGGGCGACTCCCGAGCATGGCGATCCGCGCTGGACGAGTGCAGCCTGCTCGACGCGGTCGGCGCCGATGTCGATCTCCCCTCGTTCCTCGCCGGGCAGTCGACGCCGCTGTTCGTCGGCTCGGCACTGACCAACTTCGGCGTCCGCAAGCTGCTCGACGCGGTCGTCGAGCTCGCGCCCTCGCCGTCACCGCGAGTGGACCGCGCCGGTGCGCCGCGCGACCTCGAAGCGCCCTTCTCGGCGTTCGTGTTCAAGGTCCAGGCGAACATGGATCCGTCCCACCGGGACCGTGTCGCGTTCGCCCGGATCTGCTCGGGCCGGTTCGAGCGGGGGATGACGGTCACCAACTCGCGCACCGACCGGGAGATGACGACGAAGTACGCGACCACGGCCTTCGGACCCGATCGGGAGACGGTCGACGAGGCCTTCCCCGGCGACGTCGTCGGGCTGGTCAACGCGAGCGGGCTGCAGCTCGGCGACACGCTGCACGACGGCGCGCACGTCGCCTTCCCGCCGATCCCGCGGTTCGCGCCGGAGGTGTTCGCCACTGCCCGCCCGCTCGACAACGGCCGCTTCAAGCAGTTCCGGCGAGGTCTCGCGCAGCTCGACGAAGAAGGCGTCGTCCAGGTGCTGCGCGACCCCGACGCGGGCGAGACGGAGTCGATCCTTGCCGCGGTCGGGCAGCTCCAGTTCGAGGTGTTCGCCTACCGGCTCGGCAGCGAGTTCGGTGCGCCGACCGAGATCCGCGGTGCGCCGTACCAGGCGATCCGGCTGACGGACAAGGCGTCCGTGGACCGGCTCCGCCAGATCGGGGGGATCCGGATCATGCACCGCAGCGACGGCGCGATCGTCGCCCTGTTCGAGAACAAGTACCGGTTGCAGCGTCTCGAGAGCGACGAGCCCGAGCTGACCCTCGAACCGATCCTCGCCGAAGGCTGAAACCGCTCGATCCGGCGCCGTCCGCGTGCGTCCTCGGGGACGCGAGCACCGAACCTGCTCGTTGGTGAGCATGTGCGGTGCGTGCGTCGAGCAGCGCCGGTGCGGTTCCGGCGTCGTCAGGACGACGTGCGCGCGGTGGTGCCGGCGAGGAGCTGGAGGACGGCGCGGGCAGCGATGTCGTTGTGGCGCAGGGCGATCGAGTTGGTGCGCGGACGGGAGAACGCCGGCGCCCGCGAGGTGCTGTGCGGACCCAGCGCGAACCGGCGCAGGTTCGTCGTCCCGCTCGCGTCGATCACCCGCTGGTCCGCGTGGTCGACTCGGATCTGTCCGGTCGCGAACCGGCTGCCGTCCGGCTCGGTGAGGACGAGCTCGGCGATCTCGCCGCGATCGCGCAAGGCGCGCACGAGCGGACTCGTCGTCGTCGACACGGCGGGACCGGGAAGCCGCGCGTCGATCATCGCCCGCGTGCGGATCTCGGCGGATGTGCTCGCGCTGCCGGCGACGAACTCGCCGTGCTCCTCGTCGGCGCGCACCCAGGTGTCGGCGCCGAGGAAGTGGACCACGCCGGCCTCGTTCAGCGCGAGCAGCTCCTCCAGGCGGCGCGGTGGCGGTCCGCTCGCGTAGGAGCTGAAGAACCCGAACCACCAGCCGTCGAAGTCCTCGATCCGCGATCGCGCCGACAGTTGGGGGTTGCCGAGCACGACCGGGATGAGGGCGAACACCGCGAGGAACGCGTTGAACACGCCGAGGTCGGCGCTGAACCGCTGGTCCGCGCGCCGATCGATGTCGGCCCGGATGTAGTCGCGGACGTGCGCCTCGAGTGCTGCCGGGCCGTCGAACCGCAGGCCGGCAAGTGGACGGTCGAGCGCCACGAAGTCGATCCGGTCGACGGGGTCCGGCACCATCGCCGCGACCGCGGATCGCCACGCCGCAGTGCCCCAGTCGAGCGGGGCGAGGGTCGCTTCGAGCTCCGGCCACGGCACGCTGACCCGGTCCGGATGACCGAGCGCGAGCTCGTGGTAGCCCGCCCATTCGAGCTCCTTGGCCATCAGCGGCCACGCATGCCGGCGGAAGCTGAGCACCTCGTGCTGCTCGGCCAGCTCCGCCACCGCCTCGCGGGTGAAGAACTTCGGGAACGGCGGGCGCGGGGCGAGCTGCTCGTAGGTGAGCTTGGCGTGGTATGGCACGCCTCGTCGCGAACCGACGTGGAAGCGCGGCTCCTCGCCGGACGGTTCGTAGCGCAGCGAGCCGTTCCCGACGTCGACGTAGCGACCGCCACGCCCCTCGGTGAGCAGCACCAGCAGATCGACGAAGCCGAGCCCGAAGCCACGCATGATCACGTCGGCGCCCGGTCGGAACACGGACAGGTCCTCCTCGGTGCCGTGCGCCGGCGGGAGGTAGCTGAGGTCGTGGCGAGCCGCGAAGTCGGTGAGCCCAACGCCCTCGCCCGATGGTTCGGTGTCGAGATGACCGAGCGTGAGGACGGCCGCGTCGACGCGCAGGCGCGAGCCGTCGTCGAGCACGACGAGCTGCCCGTCCGCACAGTCGCGGACGTCGACGACGGACCCGGCGTGGACGATGATCCGCAGCTCCTCCGGCGCACTGGCGACGGCTCGGCGGTAGATCCAGGAGAGGTAGTCGCCGCCGAGGCGACGGGTGGGGAACGAGGTCGGCCGCAGGGCGGCGGCTTCGGCAGCGAGCTCCGGCGTGCTCAACTCCTCGGGCGCCACGGTCGGACCCCACTCCGCCATCGTCGGCCCGGGCAGGATCGGCCCCGCACAGCGCACGGTCTCGTCGGTGAACATCGTCACGTCGGCGGCCATCGAGTTCAGCCGCAGCAACGGCGACTGGTCGAACCGCCACACCTTGCCCCCGCCCGGCGGATGGGGATCGATCACGTGGACGTCGATGCGCACGCCCGGGGCGAGCTCGCCGACGTTGGCAACCAGCCGTTCCAGCACCCCGACGCCCCGCGGACCGCCGCCGATGATGGCGACGCTCGCAGCACGATCCACATATCCGACCATATCAGTCAGGAATCGGGACCGAACCGCCGGACCCCCTCGTACTCCATGAACGCATCGAGCAACGCCTGCCCTCAACGGCGGCGATGACCGGGACCCGGGCCAGGTGGGCGCCACACGTGCCAGATGTGGCACACACCGCGCCCACCCCGGCCGGACCCGGGCCCCCTGGTGGAGCTCGGGCTGGATTGACCGACGTGCGCTCGGGGCGCGTGGACCTACGGGCCGAGGGCTTCGGCGAGGAGGGACTGCGCGACAGGGTCGAGCTCGATCGCGGACACGGCGGCGATCGCCGCGGGCGACATCTTGCGCGCAGTCTTGCGGATCACCTCGATGAGGTGGTCG
>JAODBQ010000098.1 GCA_025464045.1 Ilumatobacteraceae bacterium | reverse complement strand
TTCACGCGGCTGACATCGTCCTTGGTGATCACGTACGAGCCGGCGGCGCAGCTGCCGCCCGCCGTCGTCGAGCTCCCGGCGGCGGTGGTGGTCGTCGCCTTGGAACCGGCCGCAGCCGTCGTCGTCGTCGCCTTCGAACCGCCCGCGGCCGTCGTCGCCTTGGAACCGGCCGCCGTGGTGGTCGTCGCCCCGGCGACGGTGGTGTCGCCCGCGACCGTGGTGGTGGCCGCCGTGGGCGCGCCGCCGCTGGCGGGCGCCGTGGCCCCAGCCGGGATCTTGATCACGGTGCCGACGGCCGGGAAGTTGGTCACCTGCTGGCCGACGAGGGTCCAGCCGTTGAGCGCCAGGAGATCGGGGAACTTGACGTGGAACTTGGTGGCGATGGTCGACGGGTAGTCGCCCGCCTGGACCGTGTAGGTGCTCTCACCGGCGATCGCGCCGCCGGCGGCCGGAGCGATGGTCGTGCTGCTCGTCGCCGGCACGGTGGGGACGGTGGCGAAGTTCGTCGGCGTGAGCGGCAGGATGGTCGGGTTGCTCGCCGAGCCCGACGAGCCGCTGCCGCAGGCGCCGAGAGTCAGCGCGGCGCCGATGGCAAGCGCGGCGCCGATCAGTTGAGAACGCATGGGCCGCGAGCCTAGGGGCCCCGATCGCCAGAACGGGATCACCCGCTGCCAGGACGAGCGAGAGGGCGAGCGAGACGACGAGCGAGAGGGCCAACGAGGAGACGAACTAGAGGAGCGGCCGCGCGGTGGGGGGGATCGGGCTGGGGAGCTGGGTCTCACCCATCAGCCACGCATCGGCGCCTGCCGCACAGGAGCGACCCTCGGCGATCGCCCAGACGATCAGGCTCTGCCCGCGCCCCATGTCGCCGGCGACGAACACACCCGGCACGTTGGTCATGTAGCGCTCGTCGCGGGCGACGTTGCCGCGCTCGTCGTAGGTCGCGCCGAGCTGGTCCAACCACTCGTTCTTCTCCGGGCCGACGAAGCCCATCGCGAGGAACACGAAGTCGGCGAGCAGCTCGCGCTCAGTGCCCTCGATCTTCTCGAACTTGCCGTTGACCATCTCGACGTCGTGGATCCGCAGCCCGCGCACGACGCCGCTGCCGTCGTCGACGAAGCACTCGGTGTTGACGCTGTACAGGCGGTCACCGCCCTCCTCGTGCGCCGAGGTGACCTTGAACGTCATCGCGAACTGTGGCCACGGGTTGGCATCGGCACGTGTCTCCGGCGGACGGGGCAGGATCTCCAGCTGCGTGACGGACGCGGCGCCCTGCCGGTGTGCGGTGCCGAGGCAGTCGGCGCCCGTGTCGCCACCGCCGATGATCACGACGTGCTTGCCCTTCACGTCGATCGACGACTGCTCGAAGTCGCCGTGCTGCACCCGGTTCGCCGGCGGCAGGTACTCCATCGCCTGGTAGATCCCCGTCAGGCCGCGACCGGGGATCGGCAGGTCGCGCCATGCCGTGGCACCACAGGCGAGCACGATCGCGTCGTACGAGGCGAGCAGCACCTCGATGTCGACGCCGTCGCCGACGGTGGCGTTGATCCGGAACTCGGTGCCCTCGGCCTCCATCTGGGCGATGCGTCGATCGAGGTGGCGCTTCTCCATCTTGAACTCGGGGATGCCGTAGCGCAGGAGGCCGCCGATGCGGTCGGCGCGCTCGAGCACGACGACGTCGTGGCCGGCTCGCGTCAGCTGCTGCGCGGCCGCCAGGCCTGCGGGGCCGGAGCCGATGACAGCGACGCGCTTGCCGGTCTTCACGCTCGGCACCTGCGGGGTGACCCAGCCCTCCGCCCACGCGCGGTCGACGATCTCCACCTCGACCTGCTTGATCGCCACCGGATCGGCGTTGATCCCGAGCACGCACGCCGACTCGCACGGTGCCGGGCACAGCCGTCCCGTGAACTCGGGGAAGTTGTTGGTGGCGTGCAACCGGTCGATCGCGTCACGCCAGTGGTCCCGGTACACGAGGTCGTTCCAGTCCGGGATGAGGTTGCCGAGCGGACAACCGTTGTTGCAGAACGGGATGCCGCAGTCCATGCACCGCCCCGCCTGCAGCACGACGACGTCCCTGGGGAACGCCTCGTACACCTCGCGCCAGTCGAGCACGCGCACCGCAATGGGCCGCCGCGTCGGCGTCGAGCGATCCCACTTCATGAACCCTGTCGTCTCGCCCATGTCTCAGCCCCGACTCGCTTCCATCACTCGATCCAGGGTCTCCGCCTCGCCGAGGCCGTCGGCGCGAGCGACCTCCATCACGCGCAGCACGCGCTGGTAGTCGATCGGCATGACCCGCTTGAACTTCGTCGCCTCGAGCTCCCACCCGTCGACGATCCGCTGCGCCAGCGGCGAGCCGGTGAGCTCGGCGTGCGTGTCGACCGTGGCCAGCAGGAAGTCGCGATCGGCGTCGTCGAGCTCCTGGAGCTCGATCATCTCGGGGTTGACCAGCGCGCCCAACACGTCGTGGGGGTCGTAGACGTAGGCGATCCCGCCGCTCATCCCGGCACCGAAGTTGCGCCCGGTCGGTCCGAGCACGACCACCCGGCCACCCGTCATGTACTCGCAGCCGTGGTCGCCGACGCCCTCGACCACCGCGATGGCACCGGAGTTGCGGACGCAGAAGCGCTCGCCGACCAGACCGCGGAGGTAGATCTCCCCTGCCGTCGCGCCGTAGCCGATGACGTTGCCGGCGATGACGTTCTGCGACGCGTCGAAGGTGGCGTCGCGGTCCGGTCGCACGACGATCCGCCCGCCGGAGAGGCCCTTGCCGACGTAGTCGTTCGCATCGCCCTCGAGCGTGAGCGTGATCCCCTTGGGGACGAAGGCGCCGAAGCTCTGGCCGGCCGACCCGCGCAAGCGGATCTCGATCGTGCCGTGCGGCAGCCCGGCGCCGCCGTAGGCGCGGGTGACCGCGTTGCCGAGCATCGTGCCGACCGTGCGGTTGACGTTGCGGATCGGCAGCTCCACCGAGACGTGCTCGCCGTGCTGGATCGCCGCTGCGCTCAGCTCGATCAGCCGCTGGTCGAGCGCCTCGCCGAGACCGTGGTCCTGCGTCGTCGAGTTGAGCATGGTCTGCCCGTACGGGTTCTGCGGCGTGGCGAGGATCGGGGCGATGTCGAGGCCCTTGGCCTTCCAGTGGTCGATCGCGTCCCTCGTGTCGAGCGACTCGACGTGGCCGACCATCTCGGCGACCGTGCGGAAGCCGAGCTGCGCCATCCACTCGCGCACCTCCTCGGCGATGTACTGCATGAAGTTGACGACGAACTCCGGCTTGCCGCTGAACTTCGCGCGCAGCTCCGGGTTCTGCGTGGCAACCCCGACCGGGCACGTATCGAGGTGGCAGACGCGCATCATCACGCAGCCGCTGACGACGAGCGGAGCGGTGGCGAAGCCGAACTCCTCGGCCCCGAGCAGCGCCGCGATGACGACGTCCCGCCCGGTCTTCATCTGGCCGTCGGCCTGCACGACGATGCGGTCGCGCAGCCCGTTCAGCAACAGGGTTTGCTGGGTCTCCGCGAGCCCGAGCTCCCACGGTGCGCCGGCGTGCTTCAACGACGTCAACGGCGAGGCGCCGGTACCGCCGTCGTGACCGGAGATCAGCACCACGTCGGCCTTGGCCTTGCTCACCCCGGCGGCCACCGTGCCCACACCGACCTCGGCCACGAGCTTGACGTGGACGCGCGCCAGCGGGTTGGCGTTCTTGAGGTCGTGGATCAGCTGCTTGAGATCCTCGATCGAGTAGATGTCGTGGTGCGGCGGCGGGCTGATCAGGCCGACACCGGGCGTGCTGTACCGAGTCTTC
>JAODBQ010000695.1 GCA_025464045.1 Ilumatobacteraceae bacterium | reverse complement strand
AGGCGTTGTCGGACAGCTGGCGGAGGCCGACGTTGACGGAGACGAACAGGTCGGCGAGTCGTGGGGTGCTCGTGCGCCACAGGCCCAGCCGGGAGATCGAGGCGCGCAGCACCGCCGCGCCCAGGTCGCCGATCAGCCCCGTCTCCTCGGCCATCGGCAGGAACTGGTCCGGACCGAGCAGCCCGCGCTCGGGGTGGCGCCACCTGGCCAGCACCTCGAAGCCGATGAGGTGGCCGCTGTCGAGCTCGACCATCGGCTGGTAGTACGGCACGATCTCGCCGCGCTCGAGCGCGCGACGCAGCTCGCTCGTGGTGCGCAACGCCTGCAACCCTGCCGCTTGCGGGGCCGCGGCGAACAGCTCCACGCGATCGCGACCGCGCGCCTTCGCGCGGTACATCGCCGCGTCCGCGTCGCGCAGCAGCTCGGTGGTCGTGCAACCGTCTCGCTCGGCGACGGTGATGCCGATGCTCGCCGTGACGAACAGCTCGGCGCCGTCCACCAGCATCGGCTTGGCGATCTCCTTGCGGATCCTCGCCGCGACCTCGCGCGGGTCCATGTTCGACCCGACGTCGGTGAGCATGACGATGAACTCGTCGCCGCCGTACCGGCTGAGCACGTCACGTTCGCGCACGACGCTGTGCAACCGTTCGCTGATCCCGCGCAGCAGCTGGTCGCCGACCGAGTGGCCGAGGCTGTCGTTGATCACCTTGAAGTGATCGATGTCGATGAACAGCACGGCCACCGACCCGGCCTGCAGGGAATCGAGGCTGCGCGCCAGCTGCTCGAGGAAGTGGAAGCGGTTGGGCAGCCGGGTGAGCTCGTCGTGCGTCGCCGCCCACTCCAGCCGCTCCTTGCTGAGCCGCTGCTCGCTGATGTCCTCGATGTGCGCGATCGCGAGGCTCGTGCCCCCCTCGTCGATCAACGAGACCCACGTCCGGGCCCAGATCGGGTGCCCGTCGGCGTGGACGTAGCGCTTGTCCATCCGGAACGCCTCCGACAACCCGTGCTCCTCGCGCACGACGAGGGGCATCACGTCGCGGTCGTCGGGATGGGTGATGTCGTCGACGCACGTCCCGATCAGCGTCGCCGGCTCGTAGCCGAGCAACCGGGCGAACGCCGCGTTGACCTCCAACAACACGGCCGTCTCGGCGTTGGCGAGGGCCATCCCCGTCGGCGCGCCGTAGAACGCCATCCGGAACCGCTCCCGCGCCGCTTCCAGGCCCTCCGCGCGCCGGACCTGCTCGGTCACCTCACGCAGCACGATCAGCACACGGTCGCTGTCGACGATCGGCAGGTCGGTCGTCGCCTCGAGCAGGATCCGCTCGCCGTTCGGCAGGAACGTCTCGAACACGGGCGGCTCCGCGAACCGCGGCCCACCCTCCTGCAGCCGGCTCCACAGCGCGGCGAGGTGCGACCACTGCTCGCGCGGCATCATCGACGTGAAGTACGAGCCGATCAGTTCCTCGCTGGTGCGCGACGTCAGGCGCAGCGCCAGGTCGTTGACCTCGCGGATCCGTCCGTCGCGGGCGAGGACCACCACGGCGTCGGGCAGCGCATCGAGGAAGCGGCGGGTGTCGGCCCGTGCGCCGTTGACTTCGCGCACGGTCTCATCGAGCCGCTGCAGCAGGCGCTGACGGCGCACGCGTCCGATCACGAGCAGCGCCGCGAACGAGATCGAGGCGGCGCCGAGCAGCAGTGCGATCAACGATGTCCGGCGACGATCGACGACGAACGCGACCACCAGCACCGGGATCGGCCACGCGCACAAGGCGACGATCGCCAAGCTGGGGACGCGCCGACGGGGTGCGTCGACAAACGGATCAACGTCCTTCGTCTCGTCTCGCACGCGATCTCCCGTCGACGTCGCGAGGCCGGGACCGTATCACTGGCCCCGGTCGTGCCACCAGCGTTGAAGGCGGCGACGGATCTCCTCGTCACCGAGCAGCCCCTCGTCGAGGCGGACGTCCAACAGGAACGCGAGCGCCTCGCCCACGGCACGGCCGGGCGGCAGCGCGAGCAGTTCCATCACCGCGTTGCCGTCGAGCTCGGGACGCAGCGCGGCCAACGACTCCCGTGCTTCGAGCTCGGCGATGCGCGCCTCCAGCTCGTCCATCCGCCGGCCGAGCATCGCCGCCTTGCGCTCGTTGCGCGTGGTGCAGTCACAGCGGGTGAGCACGTTCAGCTCGGCGAGGAGCGGCCCGGCGTCGCGCACGTAGCGGCGCACGGCGGAGTCGGTCCAGCCCATCTGGTACGTGTGGAACCGCAGGTGGAGGGCCACGAGCTCGGTGATCGCGGCGACGTCGTCGTGCGAGTAGCGCAGCGCCTCCAACCGCTTGCGGGTCATCCGCGCACCGACCGCGTCGTGGTGGTGGAACGTGACGCCCTTGCCCTGCTGGTAGCCGCGCGTGCGCGGCTTGCCGACGTCGTGGAACAGTGCCGCGAGGCGGGTGATGCGGAAGTCGAAGGCCCCCGGCTCGGCCGGCGGCCGCACGTTCTCGACCACCGCGAGGGTGTGGGTGAGGACGTCCTTGTGACGGTGAATCGGGTCCTGCTCGAGTCGCATCGCCGGCAGCTCCGGCAGGAACTCGTCCGCGAGCCCGGTCTCGAGCGCGAACCACATTCCCGCACTCGGGTGAGGAAGGCTGATCAGCTTGTCCAGCTCGTCGCGGATCCGCTCCGCGGACACGATCTCGAGCCGGCTGTGCATCGTGCGCACCGCTGCCTCGAGCTCCGGCACGGGCTGCATCTGCAGCCGGGCGATGAAGCGCGCCGCGCGCAGCATCCGCAGCGGATCGTCGCTGAAGCTGACCTCGGGTGCGAGTGGCGTGCGCAACGTGCGCGTGGCGAGGTCGGCGGCCCCGCCGAACGGATCGACGAGCGTCGGCGTCGGGCTGGTCAGCTCCAACGCGAGGGCGTTGATGGTGAAGTCCCGACGGGACAGGTCCGTCTCGATCGCGTCGGCGAAGGCGACGTCCGGCTTGCGCGAGTCGTCGTGGTACACCTCGGCGCGGTGCGTGGTGATCTCGTACGTGCGCTCACCCTGGGCGTTGCGCTTCTTGGCCCCGATCGTGCCGAACCGCTCGCCCTGCGTCCAGATCGCGTTGGCCCAGCCGGCGAGGCACGCCTTGATCTCCTCGGGCCGCGCGTCGGTGGTCGCGTCGAAGTCGATCTCGCCCGCCGCGTCCACGTCGCCCAGCAAGAGGTCGCGCACCGTGCCGCCGACGAGGTAGAGCCGATGACCGGCGGCAAGGAACCGCTCCGTGAGCGGCGCCATCTCGGCGAGCACCGGCTGGAACCGGTCGGGGATCACGTGCCGCTCTGCTGCGCCCAGAACGCGCTGATCGCGGCGACGTGCTCGCCACCCGGGCCCCCCGACGTGGCCGGCTCGAGCACCGGCGCGACCTTGCCGGCCATCACGCACAGCACCGTGGCCGAGCACAGCGTGAGCGCGTCGAGGTCGTACCCGCCCTCCAGCATCGCGATCCGGCGCCCGGCGGGCACCAGCGCCAGCACCCGCGAGGTGAGCGGCGCGTAGTCTCCCGCGGACAGGCCGAGCTCGGTGATCGGGTCGCTGCGGTGGGCGTCGAAGCCGGCCGAGATCAGCAGCCACGTCGGCGCGAACCGGGCCACGATCGGCGCGACGATCTCATCGAACGCGGCGAGGTAGACGTCGCCGGTGGCTCCGGCCGGGAGCGGGATGTTGACGGTGGTCCCCACGCCCGGTCCGGCGCCGGTCTCGTCGTGGCGACCGGTGCCGGGGTACAGCGGCCACTGGTGGAAGCTGACGAAGAGGACCCGCGGATCGTGGTAGAACGCGGCCTGGGTGCCGTTGCCGTGGTGGGCGTCGTAGTCGATGATCACGACCCGCTCACCGGCGGCGGCGAGCGCGGCGGCGACCACGGCGACGTTGGAGATCACGCAGAAGCCCATCGACTCGGTCGGCGTGGCGTGGTGCCCAGGAGGACGGACCGCGCAGAAGGCCGCGTCGGCCTCGCCTCTACGAAGGGCCTCGACCGCGGTGAGCCCGGCGCCGGCCGCGAGCGTCGCGGCGCGCCACGTGGCCGGACCCGCGTACGTGTCCGGATCGAGCCTGCCGCCACCGGATTCGGAGATCGCCTCGATGCGCTCCAGGTAGGCCGCCGGGTGCACGCGCTCCAGTTCGGCCAACGTCGCCGGGCGTGGTTCGAGCGCCACCAGCGCATCCCCGGCACCGCCCAGGCGCGTGCCCTCGATGACGGCGCCGAGCCGCTCGGGGCGCTCAGGGTGGCGCGCGCCGGCGAGGTGATCCAGGTAGGCGGGATGGGTCGCGAACAGCACCGTCACGGTGCCCGACGCTACCGTCGTGCCCGGTGAGGCCAGTGGTGCGTTCGCATGGGGAGGAGCCCTTCGTGCTGCGTGGCCGCGGGGCCGCATGCCGGATCCGGCCGTGGTCCAACGATCCGGGCGTGGCGCAGATGATCCTCTACAACCAGCGCCGCCTGCCGACGCCCGGCGACGTGCTGCGTTGGATCGACCAACTCGGCGACCGCGGCTACCGATCGTTGCGCACCGGCGCGCTGAACCGGGCCCAGGCGCGGCTCCTCGAGCCGCTGGGGTTCGTCGAGCTGCAGCGGCTCGCCCTGCTGGAGCACCACTCGCCACGCGATGTCGCGCACGGCACCGTGCCGCCGACGCAGCGGCTGCTGCCCGGTGCCCATCCCGCCGCCAGCGTGGTCGACGGCCTGGCGTTCGGCCATCCGTGGGGTCTCGACACCAGCGCCATCGCCGACGTGTGCGACGCCACCCGACGGCACCGTGCGAGGTGGATCGCCGACGACGACGGCGCGCTGGTCGCGTACGCCATCTCGGGTCGCGATTCGCGGGTCGGCTTCCTCCAGCGCCTCGCCGTGCATCCCGAGGCGCAGCGCCGCGGGCACGGCCGTGCCCTCGTCGTCGACTCGCTGCACTGGGCGGCGCGGTGGCGGATCGAGCGCGTGCTCGTGAACACCCACGTCGACAACGCAGCCGCCCTCGATCTGTACACGAGCGTCGGGTTCGTCCGCCTGGACGAGGAGTTGACCGTGCTCGAGAAGCGCCTCGGCACGAGCCGACCATGAGACGTCCGGCTGCATTCGCGGCGGCCACGATCGCGCTGGCGACGATGCTCTCCGGTTGGACGCTGCCGGACCGCACCACCGCGGTGGTGCACGCCGACTCCCGGCACGCTGCCGCGGACCTGCCCGCGCTGACGCTCGTCGACCAGGACCACGTCTCCGTCCCGCCCGGCACGACCGTGACCTTCACCGTCGGTGTGCCCTCCGGCGTGGACATCGCCGCACTCGCGGCAACGGGCACGTCGACCGCCGATCCGACCGCACCGACCGCTCCGACCGCACCGACCGCTTCGGCGGTCGAGGTCGAGGTCGTCGCCTATCAGCCGATCGACTCGCCGGCGGCCGCCGGCCAGGGCGACACCCGCCAACGCATGGCGGACGTCGTCGCCGGCAAGCTGCCCCCCGCGGTCGGTTCGGTCGCCCTGCCGTTGAGCGCCCTCAGCAGCCCGGTCACCGGCCAGCTGGACGTGCCCGTGGTCATCGACGGCGACGCGGCGGCCGCACCGGCGACGAGCGACACCCTCACCCTCGGTCACCCCGGCATCTACCCGATCACGATCGACCTGCGCGTCGCCGGCGTGGAGACCGCGCGGGTGATCACCTTCGTGCAGCGCGACGTCGATGCCGGCGCCACCGCGGCCCCGCCGCTCGCCGTCGCGCTCGCCGTCGGCACCGACGCCCCCGTGGTCCTCGACGACACGGGCGGGGTGATCATCGACGAGGCCACGATCGCGCAGCTGACCACGCTGGTGCAGATCCTCGAGACGTCCGTGATGCCGACCACGGTGCACGTCGCCCCGCAGCTGCTCGCCGCGCTGCGCCATACCGATGCGCCGCTCGCCGATCGCTTCGCCGCGGTGCTCGACACGGCCACGATCCTGTCCGCGCCGATGCTGCCGCTCGATCCGTCGGCGGCGGCCGCCGCCGCGCAGCGCGACCTGTACACGCAGTGGCTGGCGCAGGGCGAGGACCTGTTCGGCAGCGCCGACCTGCCGGGCACCACGTTGCGCGCCGCCACCGCGGTCACCGCGCCGCTGAGCGAGCCCGGCGGCGAGCTCCTCCGCGACCTCGGGACCCGGCTGCTGCTGCTCACCCCGTCGCTGTACGACTCGCTGGAGGGCAGCATCAAGGGCTACACCGACACGAGCCAGCTCGTGCAGGTCCGCCTCGACGACAACCGCACGTTCGACGCGGCGATCGTCGACCGCCGGATCGGTGCCCGACTCACACAGCCGAGTGCCACGCCGTTCCTCAACGCCGTCTACACGACCGTCGACCTGCTCGCCGACCGCCAGGACATCGTCGGGCGCGGCGGCAACCCCCGACGCCACACGGTGCTCATCGGCACCGACGCCCTCGGGTTGCCGGACCCCGCGACGCTCGCCCCGATCACCGCACTGATCAGCACGACGTCTGGCCTCTCCGTCACGGCCGTCAGCCAGCTCAGCGCCACCACCGACACGCTGCTCAACGACGGCGACGAGGTCACGGTCAACCTGCCGGCGACGACGCCGGCGGACATCTCCGGGCGGATCGTCCTGCAGACGTCGTTGCGGGCCACCGGTTCGCGGGCCGCGAGCATGCTGATCGACGCCGACCCACGTCCGGCGCAGTGGCAGGACGAGACGGACACGCTGCCGTCCAGTGCCGTCACCGACGCTCGCGCAGCCGCGATCAAGTCCGACCTCGAGGCGCAGTACGCGACGATCCTCGGCTCGGTGCAGGCGCCGCCCGGCCTGGACTTCACGCTCACCGGCCGCACCGGCACCGTGCGGTTGAAGTTCCACAACTCGGCGGACTACCCGGTCAAGGTCCGCGTCGGGCTCGGCGCGGCGTCGAACAAGCTGATCTTCTTCCCACCGGAGGACGTGCACCTGCTCGCCCCGAACGCGGACACCGAGATCAAGATCAAGATCCAGGCTCGCTCCAACGGACGTTTCCCCGTGTACCTGACGGTGCTCGCCCCGATCGACACCTCGGGCGCGGCCTCCCCGCTCGCCACGGCGCGCTTCACGGCCACGGTCGCGGCGCTGAGCGGGCTCGGCAACCTCGTCACCGGTGCGGCGCTGCTGGTGCTGCTGACCTGGTGGGTGCGCCACTTCCGGATCAACCGACGGCGCCGCGCCGCCGCCGCAGCGCAAGGTCGCCACCCGGTGTCCGTCATCGCCGAGGGCCATCCGGACCTGTCACCCGACGCGGCGACGAGTACCCTGCCCGACCCATGAGCCCTCCTGTTCGCGTCGTCACCGACTCCGCTTGCGATCTCCCCCAGGCGCTCGCGGACGAGCTCGGCATCGAGATCGTCCCGCTGACGATCCGCATCGGCGGCCACGAGTACGTCGACCGCCAGGACCTGACGCCGGCCGAGTTCTGGGCGAAGTGCGCGGCGTCGGCCACGCTGCCGGAGACGGCCGCGCCCGCGCCCGGCCAGTACGAGGTGCTGTACCGGCGCCTCGCCGACGAGGGCGCCGAGGCCGTGGTCACGGTGTGCCTGTCCTCCGCGCTGTCGGCCACGATGCAGTCCGCCGAGCTGGCTGCCCGGTCCGTCGCGGAGGACCTGCCCGGCGTGCCGCTCACCGTGCTGGACGCGCGCACCGTGTCGTTGGCGCAGGGGATGATCGTCGCCGACTGCGCGCGCCTCGCGGCCGATGGCGCCGACCACCAGACCGTCGTCGCCCGGGCCAACGACCTCATCGCCAGGACCAAGCTGTGGGGCGCGCTCGACACGCTCGACAACCTCAAGAAGGGCGGACGCATCGGTGGCGCCAAGGCGATGCTCGCCACGGCGCTGTCGATCAAGCCGATCATCGAGGTGCGCGACGGCAGGGTCGAGCAGGGCGGCAAGCAGCGGACGCGCAGCAAGGCGCTCGGGTTCCTCGTCGACAAGGTCGCCAGCTACGGCACGATCGAGAACCTCGCCGTCCTGCACGCCGATGCCGACGATGTCGACCAATTCGTGGCGATGCTCCGCCGCACCCACGCCGGCGAGATCGTGGTCGGCGACATCGGTCCCGTGGTGGGATCGCACGCCGGCCACGGCACGATCGGCGCGGCGTTCAACGTCTCGCGCACCTGACGCTCGGCCTCGACGCGCACGAGCGGCGGCGATTGACGGCTCCGGCCGGGCCCGCCCCACTAGCGTTCGCCTGCGGACATGCCCACTGCCACCAGCCCTCCTCCGCTGCCACCAGCGATGCTCGCCCAGCGCTACCGGCTGGAGCGACGGCTCGCGCAAGGTGGGATGGCCGAGGTGTGGCTCGCCACCGACACCCTGCTGTCGCGACACGTCGCCGTCAAGCTCCTCAAACCGGCGCTCGCCGCCGACCCGGTGGTGGCCGAGCGCTTCCGCCGTGAGGCCATCGCGGTCGCCGGGCTCAACCACCCGAACATCGTCGCGGTCTACGACTCCATCGCCGAGGGCGGCCGCCAGGCCGTCGTGATGCAGCTGGTCAACGGCAAGAGCCTGCGCCAGCTGCTCGACGAGCAGAAGAAGCTCAGCCCCGATCTGACGATGCACATCGGGGTCTGCGTCGCCTCCGCACTCGACGCCGCACACATCGCCGGGCTCGTGCACCGTGACGTCAAGCCGGGCAACATCCTGATCACGCCGGACGGGCGGGTGCTGCTCACCGACTTCGGCATCGCCAAGGGACTGGCCGCGGCGGCCGGCGACGATCTGACGAGCGACAACATCATGATGGGGACGGCCAAGTACCTGTCGCCCGAGCAGGTTCGCGGGCGCAAGCTCGACGGCCGCGCCGATCTGTACTCGCTCGGGCTCGTGCTCTACGAGTGCCTCGCCGGACGGGTGCCGTTCCTCGGCGAGACGGATGCCGACACCGCGCTCGCCAGGCTCAACCGCGACCCCACCGATTTGGCTCGGTTGCGGCCCACGCTCCCCTATGGCCTCGCCCCGCTGATCCATCGGCTGCTCGCCCGACGACCGGAGGATCGCCTCGCCACGGGTGCGATGGTGAAGGCGGAGCTCGCCCGGGTCGCCAGCAGGGTCAACGACCCGACCGCCAGCTTCACCCCGCCGCGCGGCGACACCGCGCCGACGCCGAGTCGCGGCACGCCCGTCGTCTCCGGCCGTCCACCCGCCCCGGTGAGCGGCTTCCAACCGGTGCGCCAGGGATCCGTCACCGCCGCCAGCCCGACGACGGCGATGACCACGGGCTCCAGCAGCACCACCGGCAGTGTGCGCACCGGCCGTCCGGCCGGCGCGGCCGTGCGCGTCGACCGCACCCCGCCCAGCAGTTCGCGGCCGCGTCAGCAGCCGAACCGCCAGTTCGAGCAGCGCGGCCGCGTCTCACTCGTCGTCGTGGGCGGGCTGTTGCTGATCGCGCTCGTCGTCGGCCTGGTGCTGTGGGCGACCGCCGGTCCGGATGCGCGCTCGGGCACGGGCGCCGGCGCCTCGACGACGGTCGGCGGTGACGCCAGCACCACCGTCGCCCCGCCGGCCACCGGCATCGCCAGCCTGATCCTCTACGACCCCGACGGCGACGGCACCGAGCAGTCCACCAACGTTCCGCGCGCCGACGACGGCAACGCGGCCACGGCATGGACGACGGTGTGCTATGCCGACCGCTTCCTCGGCGGCAAGAGCGGCCTCGGCCTGGTCGCGGACCTCGGCGAGGTCCGCAGCGGCACGCTCACGGTGGACATCGCCAGCGGTCCGTACCAGGTGCAGGTGCTCTCGTCGTCCGACGACCAGTACCCCACCGCGGTGTCCGGCTGGGCGGCCACGCGCAAGTTCGCCAACACCTCGCCCGAGACCATCACCGCGAACGTGACCAACGCGCGGTGGGTCGCGGTGGTCTTCAACGAGCTCGGTCAGAACGGCTCGTGCACCCGCAACCGCTACCGCGGCCAGATCAGCGAGCTGAGCTTCCAACCCGGCTGAGCAGCCGAGTTGTAGCCTCGGCGGATCGCCATGCCTGACGACATCCGTGCCCTCGTGGCGAGCGCGCAGCAGGGTGATCGGGCAGCGCTCGACCAGCTGTTGCGCCTGCACTACGACCGCATCTACGCGGTCTGTCGACGGGTCACCGGCCAGGACGGCGACGCCGCGGACGCGGCGCAGGAGACGATGATCGCCATCGTGCGCAGCATCTCGCGGTTCGACGGCAGGGCCGCGTTCAGCACCTGGGTCCATCGGATCGCCACCAATGCCAGCCTCGACGAGCTGCGCCGGAGGAAGCGGCGGCCGATCGCCGCCACCGCCGCGGCGGACGGCTGGTCGCCGCTCGACGACGCGATCGACGACGCTGCCGAGGGTCGCATCGACGCCGTCGCCGAACGGGACGCGCTGGACACCGCCCTGGCCGAGCTGCCCGAGGACTTCCGCGTCCCCGTCGTCCTGCGTGACGTCGGCGACCTCGACTACGGCGAGATCGCAGCCGTGCTCGGCGTGCCGATCGGCACGGTCAAGAGCCGGATCGCCCGCGGTCGGGCGTCGCTCGCGCTGGCGCTGCGCGGGCGGGCGGGGAACCGCGAGGGCCTCGCTGAACGTCCAAGCGGGGAACCATGAGCGAGCCCGACGCGAACCCCGACGACAGCGACTGGGAACTGGCCAGCGCGTACCTCGACGGCGACGCCGACCCCGAAGAGCGCGCCCGTGTCGACGCTTCGGCAGACCTGCTCGCCAAGGTGGCCGAGCTGGGTGATGCGCGCGCCGCCCTCGCGGCGACGCCGGCCGTGCCCGCCGTGGTCAGGGACGCGGCGATCGCGGCGGCACTCGCCGCGTTCGACCAGGCCGGTTCGGACCAGGCCACGTCGGACCAGGCCACGTCCACCGGGACCGGATGGGTGACGGCGGCGGCGACGCCCGTGACCGCTGCGCCGGCCACATCGGCGGCCAGATCGAGGGGC
>JAODBQ010000683.1 GCA_025464045.1 Ilumatobacteraceae bacterium | reverse complement strand
CGGAAGTCCTTCGCCTTCTGGATGTACGGCCCGTAGCGACCGTTGTTGGCCATCACCGCGACACCGTCGGCCGGGTCCGTGCCGAGCGTACGCGGCAGCTGCAGCAGCGCCTCGGCGTCGTCGACGGTGATCCGCTCGAGGTTCATCGTCTTGAACAGGCTCGCCATCTTCGGCTTGTCCTGCCCGGGCGGCAGGTTGTCCGGCGTCCCCCACTGCACGTACGGCCCGTAGCGGCCGTTCTTGGCGAACACGGGGTAGCCGTCGAGCTCGCCGATCGGCTCGTCGCTCTTCGGCAGCGACAGCAGCCGCATCGCCTCGGCAACGGTGAGCTCGTCGGGCGCCATGTCGTCGGGAACGCTCGCCGTGTCGTCGCCGCGCTTCACGTACGGGCCGTAGCGGCCGGGCTTGACGACGATCTCGATGCCGTCGGGGTCCGTCCCGATCGGGAAGGTGTTGATCTCCGCGGCATCGATGTGGTCGAGGTTCTCCTCGACCAGCCGCTTCAGCCCGGGCAGCGCCTCGTCGGCGCTGCCGAAGTAGAAGTTGCGCAGCCAGTCCGCCTTCTGGCGTTCGTGGCGGGCGATCGAGTCGAGGTCCTCCTCGACCCGGGCGGTGAAGGCGTAGTCGACGAGCTCGTCGAAGTGCTTCTCCATCAACCCGACCACCGCGAACGCGGTCCACGTGGGCACGAGCGCCTGGCCGCGCTTCCACACGTAGCCGCGGTCCTGCACGGTCTGGATGATCGACGCCCAGGTTGACGGGCGCCCGATCCCGAGCTCCTCCAACCGCTTCACCAGCGACGCCTCGGTGTAGCGCGCCGGCGGCGAGGTGGTGTGCCCGTTCGGCGTCAACGACTGGACGGGCACGACCTGTCCTTGGACGAGCGGCGGCAGCAACGCCTCGCGCTCCTCCGCCTCCGGGCCGTCGTCGGTGGACTCGACGTACACCTGGCGGTAGCCGGGGAAGGTGATCGTCGTGCCTGCCGCGGCGAAGCGCACGTCCGTACCCGCCGCGCCGGCGCCGAGCTGCACGCTGACCGTCGTGCCGGCGGCATCGGCCATCTGCGACGCCAAGGTGCGCTGCCAGACCATCCGGTACATCGCCAGCTCCTGCCCGTTCAGCTCGCCGGCGACGGCGTCCGGGCTGCGCAGCGGCGTGGTCGGGCGGATCGCCTCGTGAGCCTCTTGCGCGTTCTTGATCTTCGTCTGGAACTGGCGCGGCGACGGCGACAGGAACTGCTGGCCGTACGACCGTTGCACCTCGGCACGGACCGCGCCGAGCGCCTCCGAGCTGAGCACGACGTTGTCGGTGCGCATGTAGGTGATGTAGCCGCGCTCGTACAGGCCCTGGGCGACGCGCATCACCTGCGACGAGCTGAGCCGCAGCTTGCGGCCGCCCTCCTGCTGCAGCGTGGACGTCATGAACGGTGCCTTCGGGCTGCTGCGGTAGGGCTTCGTGTCGACCGAGCGCACCGTGAAGTCGGCGCCGCGCAGGGCGTCCGCCAACGACCGGGCGCGTGCCTCGTCGACGACCACGACGTTCTTGGCCGGCGTGCCGTCCGACGAGAAGTCCCTGCCGGTGGCGACCTTCGTGGCGTCGATCGACACCAGCGTGGCCGGGAACGACGGCGCCGTTGCGGTGACCAGGTCGATGCCCCAGTAGCCGGCGACCACGAACGCGATCCGCTCCCGCTCGCGCTCGACGATCAACCGCACCGACGGGCTCTGCACCCGTCCGGCCGAGAGTCCACGGTTGACGCGGCGCCAGAGGACGGGCGACACCTCGTATCCGTACAGCCGATCGAGCAGGCGGCGGGTCTCGGCGGCATCGACGAGGCCGTAGTCGATGCCGCGCGGGTTGGCGACGGCGGCGTCGATGGCCGATTTGGTGATCTCGTGGAACACCATCCGGCGCACCGGGATCTTCGGCTTGAGGTACTCGAGCAGGTGCCAGCTGATGGCCTCCCCCTCGCGGTCCTCGTCCGTCGCGAGGTACAGCTCGCTGGCGTCCTTGACCAGCGCACGCAGCTCTTTGACCACCACCTTGCCACGCTCGGTGAGCTCGTAGGTCGGCTTGAAGTCGTTGTCGACATCGATCGACAACCCTTTGCTCGGCAGATCCGCGACATGGCCCACGGAGGCGCGCACGTCGTACCCATCCCCCAGGAACTTGGAGATGGTCTTGGCCTTGGCAGGCGATTCGACGATGACGAGGGGTTTGGCCATGGCGGGCGTATCGCTACGTGATGGCGCCGTGGGTTGTCAAGGCGCGCCGCGCCATTCAACCGTCAGACCAGCTCCCTTTCGCGGTCTTCGGGCGCCTCGAGGCCGGAGATGTCGTCGTGTCCCTCGACGTCGATCCTCGGCAGGATCTTGTCCAGCCACTTCGGGATCCACCAGTTGCGCGCCCCGAGCAGCTCCATCGTGGCGGGCACCAGGACCATGCGCACGACGGTGGCGTCGATGAGCACGGCGACCGCCATCCCCAGGCCGAACAGCTTCAGCGACCGGTCGTCACCGAGCACGAACGCCGAGAACACGCACACCATGATGATGGCCGCGGCGGTGATCACACGGGCGGTGACGGCGAGGCCGTCGGCCACGGCGGTCGCGTTGTCCCCGGTGCGGTCGAACTCCTCCTTCATCCGCGACAGGAGGAACACCTCGTAGTCCATCGACAGACCGAACACGATCGCGAACAGCATCATCGGGGCCCACGCTTCCACCGGCCCGGCCTTGTCGACGCCGATCAGCTTCATCCCCCAGCCCCACTGGAAGATCGCGACGATCACGCCGTACGCGGCGCCGACGGAGAGCAGGTTCATGATCACGGCCTTGAGCGGCACGAGCAGGCTGCGGAACACGACCATCAACAGGATGAAGCTGAGGATCAGCACCGCGCCGATGAGCAGTGGCAGGCGGCCGGCGAGGTAGTCGGCGAAGTCGATGCCGCCGGCGGTGAACCCGCCGACCTTGACGTCGAGGTCCGTCGCCGGGAGCACGGTGCTGCGCAGCCGTTCGACGAGGTCCGACGTCGCCGCGTCCTGCGGTGCGGTCTTCGGGTACACCCGCCAGGCCCACGTGCTGCCTCCGACCTGGAACGCGGGTTGCACGAAGGCGACGTTGGGATCCTGCGCGATCGCGTCGGTGACGCCACCGACGTTCTGCGCGTTGGCGTTCGGATCGGTCGTGGCCAGGAAGAGGGGCCCGTTCGAGCCGGGGCCGAAGGCGGCGGCGATGGTGTCGTACGACTCGCGCACGGTGGTGCCCTCGGCCGCGTTGCCCTCGTCGCTGAAGCCGAGGCGGATGCTGAACACGGGGACGGCGAGCAGGGCCAGGATGAGCACGCCGACGCTGAAGGCACGCCACGGACGATGCTGGATGGTGCGGCTCCACTTGAACCAGAAGCGCTGTTCGCGTGGCTTCTCGCGGCGGTGCGGCAACGGGTTGCGCAGGCTCCGCGCGAACGGGAGGTAGCTGACCGCGACCAGCGCCGCGGCGACGATCACGCCGGTCCCGAGCAGCGCCGGCACCTTGTCGGTGATGACGCCGGCGAGGCCGAGCACGACGAACAGGCCGACACCGATGGCTGCGGCACGCGAGGTCGAGTCGATCCGCTCCCGGGTGAAACCGAGCAGCGCCGGCAGCAGGGTGATCGACGCCACCATCATCACCAGCACGCCGACCGCACCGGCGACGGCGAGGCCGCGCACGAACGACAGCCCCATGATGAAGAGACCGAGCAGGGAGATCATCACGGTGAGCCCGGCGAAGATGACGGCCCGCCCCGACGAGTTCACCGCGGCGACCGTCGCCGTCTCCGGATCCTCCCCGGCGTGCAGGTGTTCGCGGTAGCGACTGACGATGAACAGCGCGTAGTCGATGCCGACACCGAGACCGATCATCGCGGCCATCTGCGGGCCGAACTCGGGGATCGAGAACGCGTGGGACGCGAGGCCGACGATGGCCATGCCGATCCCGAGGCCGACGAGTGCCGTGCCGATCGGGAGCCCCATCGCGATCACCGAGCCGAACGCGAGGAGCAGGATGACGATCGCCGCGAGCACACCGAGCAGTTCACTGGCGGGGAACTCGAACTTCTGGAAGACCTGGCCGCCGTAGGTGATGTGCAGTCCGGGGACGTTCACCTCCTTGCCCATCTCCACGACCTTGTCGGCGAACTTCTGCGTCGCCGCCTGGTCGCGTTCGGTGATGGTCAGCTGCGCGAACGAGACGTCCCTGCCGAGCTTGTTGTTCGGGCTGCCGGCGGGGCTGTTCAACTGCGCGCCGGCCTCGTCGTACGGGCTCGTCAGGTTGACCCCCTCGAGCGTCTTGACCTGTTCGAACAAGCCGGTCATCGCCGCCTGCACGGCCGGGTCGGCGTTGCCCTGGTCGGCGCTGAAGACGATGCTCGCCGGGAAGCCGGCGTCGGCCTTGTTGCCACCGGCGGTCAACGCATCCTGCACCTGCTTCGACTCGCTGTCGGGCTGGTTGAACTCGGTGTGGTAGTTCGTCCCGGCGGCACCCCCGGCGACGTTGAGGACGATCAGCAGCGGGATCCAGATGCCGAACACGACCAAGCGGCGTCGTCGGAAACAGAAACGGGCGAGGCGAGCGAGCACGGCAACTCCTTCAGGGGTGTTCAGGCCGGTGCCGGAAAAGCGGACACTACCGTGGCTGCTATCGACGCACCGCGTGACTTACGACTGGGCTGGACGACCGAACTCATCGCGGCCGCCGACGGCTTCTCGCACGGCTCGGCGGGGCGGGTCTCGCGGCTCGACCGGGGGTGGAGCTCGGTGCTCGTGTCGCTCGACGAGCCGCCACTCAGGTTGCGCAACATCGGCGCGGACGTCGCTGTCGGCGACTTCGTCGTCGGCGACGAGGACGGCGAACGCGTCGCCCACGTCCTGCCCCGACACAGCGCCTTCGTGCGACGCGCCTCGTTCGAGGGCAACCGCGCCGAGGCCCACACCATCGCCGCGAACATCGGCGTCGTCGTCCTCGTCCACTCGCTCGCCTCGCCCCCCAACCAGCGGCGCCTGGAGCGTGAGCTGGTCCTCGGCTACGACAGCGGCGCGAACCCGGTGGTCGTGCTCACCAAGGCGGACATCGTCGACGACCCGGCCACGACGGTGCGCAGCCTCCAGGACGTGGCGCCCGACGCCCCGGTGCTCGTCGCCAGTGGGATCAGCGGCGACGGCATCGAGGAGCTGCGCAGCTACGCGGCCGGCAACGCCACGATCGCCCTGCTCGGCGCGAGCGGCGTCGGCAAGAGCACGCTCGTCAACGCGCACGTCGGCGGCAGCCGGATGCGCACGGCCGTCGTGCGCGAGGGCGACCAGCGCGGGCGGCACACCACCACGGCGTCGGAGCTGATCCGGCTGCCGGGCGACGGTTGGTTGATCGACACCCCCGGCGTCCGCGCGGTGAGCCTGTGGAGCAGCGGCCGCGGCATCGAGTGGGCGTTCGTCGACATCTTCGATCTGATGGACAACTGCCGGTTCCGCAACTGCAAGCACGACGACGAGCCGGGCTGTGCCGTCCGCGCCGCGATCGAGGCGGGGCAGCTCGATCCGCGCCGGCTGGAGAGCCTGAAGCGCCTCGTCGCCGAGGAGGCCGCCCTCGAGCACGAGCAGCGCGAGCGGCTGCGTGCGATGGACAAGCGCGGGGTGCGGCGGCCCAAGCCGCGCTGACGCCGGGTTGGGCCGGCCTGGTGCCGGTGGCGAGGCGCCCGGCATCGTCGTCCGGCCACCCAGTCGGTGTTCGGCAGATCAGGCCGGCGCGGCGCCTTCGACCTGGATGTCCATGCCGCAGATCTGCACGCGCTTCGGTGCTTGCGGATCGTTGCCCGGTGCCAGGTACAGGCCGGCGAGGCCCTCGCCACGACCGTCGGCGGCCTTCACGAACATCAGCGTCGCATTGTCCAAGGGGATCGACGGGTTGTCGTCACCCTCGACGGGCACGTCGAGCAGCTCGCTCCAGCGCGTCGCCAGGCGCACCGGGTCGTCGCTCTGGATCACCGCGGCGTTGATCCCGCCGACGATCCCGGTGCGGCGGGCGTGCTGCCAGTTCGGTCCGGCCGGCTCCCACGGGCCGTCGACCATGTCCTCGCCGCCGGTCTGCTGGTCGACCTCGAGGAACGAGCCGCCGGTGTCCTGCGGATGGAGCTGGAGCACCTTGTAGTCGTCGGAGTCGTGCGCCATCGCGAACCGCACGCCGAGCTCCTCGCCGAGGCGGGCCTTGCGCGCTGCATGCTCGTCGCACTGCAGGATGACCATGTACCCGCCGTCGCCCTTGCGCCGATCGAGGTAGCGACCCGCTGCGGTGCCCTCCTGGACGGGAGCGACCACTTCGAGGAACTGGTTGCCGATGGGCATCACCGCGTTCTGCAACCCGAACGTCTTCACGCTGGGATCGCGGAAGGCGACCTCGACACCGAGCGCATCGTGCAGCTCGGTCAGCACGGGGTCGAGTTCGCGGGCGACGAGGGCGATCTGGCGGAGGCGGAGCATGGTGCCATCGTCGCATCGCGCGGCGACCGGATCGCAGTCGAGCGTGCGGGCGCGGTCGCCACGGTTGGCCGGGCACCGTGTGCAACCTGTCACTGGCGGGCTGGGCACGTGGACGCCGCCACCATCCGGATCTAACGTGAACGTCAACTTCGTGAACGAGGGAGAACGCGACGATGGCACGAGCGAGCGCGACAGCCGCGACGAGCACGGCGGAACCGCAGCAGGTCGACGACCGCTACAAGTGGACGGCGCTGTCGAACACGACCTTGGGGATGTTCATGGCATCGCTCGACTCGTCGATCGTGCTGATCTCGCTGCCGGCGATCTTCCG
>JAODBQ010000672.1 GCA_025464045.1 Ilumatobacteraceae bacterium | reverse complement strand
GGAACAGCTGGTACTTCCTCAGCCTCTACGCCAACGCGGCCGGGACGCAGGGCACGTTCCGCACCGACCAGACCGACGTGCTCGACCGGTACATCCTCGCCAAGGTCCACGACCTGGTCGAGGACCTCACCGCGACGATGGACGTCTACGACCTGTTCGGTGCGTGCGCGAGGGTGCGCTCCTTCCTCGACGCGCTGACGAACTGGTACGTGCGCCGCAGCCGTGACCGCTTCTGGTCAGGCGACCAGGACGCGATCGACACGTTGCACACGGTGCTGGCCGTGCTCAGCCGCGCGCTCGCACCGCTGCTGCCACTGACCACGGAGGCCGTGTACCGCGGCCTCACCGGTGAGCGCAGCGTGCACCTCACCGACTGGCCGGATGCGTCCACCGTCCCGGCCGATGCCGAGCTCGTCGCCGCGATGGACCTGGCCCGAGACGTGTGCTCGTCCGCGCTGCGGCTGCGCAAGGGCCACCAGCGCCGCGTCCGCCAGCCGCTGGCGTCGATCCGCGTCGCCGTCGACGGTGCCGAGCGGCTCCGGCCGTTCGTCGAGTTGATCGCCGACGAGGTCAACGTCAAGCTGGTCGAGCTCACCGACGACGTCGCCGCCGTCGCGCGCTACGACCTGCAGGTCACCCCGGCCGCGATCGGCCCGCGCCTCGGCGCGCAGACCCAGCAGGTGATCAAGGCGGTCAAGTCCGGCGACTGGCACCACGAGGGCGACGTCGTCGTCGCCGGTGGCATCGAGCTGCGCGAGGGCGAGTTCGCGTTGAAGCTCGTCGTCGACGGCGACGGCGCCAGCACGCCGCTGTCGAGCGAGAGCGGCGTCGTCGTGCTCGACACCGAGGTGTCCGCGGAGCTCGCCGCCGAGGGCACCACCCGCGACCTGATCCGCCTCGTGCAGCAGGCCCGACGCGAGGCCGACCTGCACGTCAGCGATCGCATCGCGCTGTCCCTCGGCATGCCCGAGTCGGTTCGCCGGCAGGTCGTGCCGCACATCGCGCTGCTGACGGGGGCCACGCTCGCGACCAGCGTGGCCTGGGATGCAGGCGAGACCAACGCCGAACTGGACGGCGAACCGGTCCACATCGGCGTCGTCCGCGCCGACCACGGCTGAAGCCACTGCGATCGCGCGCGGCGCAGATATCATCCCCGCTTCACATCGGTGGAGGAGGGTCACATGGCGACAGCCAAGAAAGCCGCGGCGAAGTCCGCACCGGTGAAGCAGGACGCAGTCCGCGAGACGGCGCAGGTCGAGCCGACCAACGGGGCTGCGCCGCACCCGGTGTCGTCTGCGCCCGCGCGGGCCGCCGCCAAGGTGGCCAAGAAGGCCTCCGAGGCCAGCGACGCCGCGCTGGCATCGTCGGGGGGCCTCATCAAGGGCGTCTCGAAGGACGGGGTCGCCTACACCAAGGACTTCGACGTGAAGTTCCTCACGGCCCAGCGGACGCTGCTCCTGGAGGAGAAGCAATCGCTGACCGGTCAGGCCATCCGGCTCGAGGACGAGGCCAACTCGTTGATCGAGGAATCCGAGATGGGCGATGTCCAGTTCGACGACGAGGGCGGCGAGGGCGACACGATGGTCGTCGAGCGCGAGCGTGACCTGGCGCTGTCCGCACAGGCCCGCCAGACCATCGCCGACATCGATGCCGCGCTGCGGCGCATCGCCGACGGCTCCTACGGCTACTCGGTCGAGTCCGGCCGGCCGATCCCACGCGAGCGCCTCGAGGCGATCCCGTGGGCGACGGTGCTCGTCGAGGAGAAGGTCGGCGGGATCGGCCGTCGATGACCCCGGAGCCGGTCGTGGAGCCCGGCACCGAGTCCAACCCGTCCCGGGGCGACGGCGCGCTCACGCCCGCGCCAGGGGCGACCGAGCCGCACGATCAGCCACGGCGCTGGCTCGGCTCGACCGGCCTGGCGATCTCGCTCGGCATCGCCGCGGTCGTGGTGCTGCTCGATCAGCTCACCAAGCACTGGGCGCTGTCGGCGCTCACCGACCACACCGAGCACGTCATCTGGACCCTCCAGCTGAACCTGTCGTTCAACAGCGGGATGGCGTTCTCCAGGGGGCAGGGGATCGGGCCGATCATCGGTGCCGCAGCGATCGTCGTGGTCGCCGGTCTGGCGCTGTCGGCGCGGCGCGTCGGCAGTCCGCTGGCGGTGATCGCGGCCGGGTTGATCACCGGCGGCGCGATCGGCAACCTGGCCGACCGGCTGTTCCGTGGCCGTGGCTGGCTGCACGGTTCGGTGATCGACTTCATCGATCTGCAGTGGTTCCCGATCTTCAACGTCGCTGACGCGGCGATCACGAGCGGTGGCGTGCTGTTCTTCCTGTGGTCGCTGCTGGGTCAGCGACAGCACACGTGATCAGCGAGGAGATCCCTGCGGCGCTCGCCGGCGAGCGGCTCGACCGGATCGTCGCGCTGGTCACCGAGGCCAGCCGCGCCGACGCGTCCGTGCTGATCGGCGCCGGGGGCGTCACCGTCGACGGCCTCGCGGCCGCGTCCGGCAAGCTCAGGCTGCGCGAGGGCCAGGTCGTCGTCATCGACGAATCCCTGCTGCCCCAGGTGGCGCTGCCGGCCGCCGACCCGTCGATCGCCGTGCAGGTCGTGCACGTCGACGACGACATCATCGTGATCGACAAGCCGGCCGGACTCGTCGTCCACCCCGGCTCCGGCCATCCCGACGGCACGTTGGTCAACGGGCTGCTCGCGCTGTTCCCCGAGCTGGCCGGCGTGGGCGAGCCGCACCGCCCGGGCATCGTCCACCGGCTCGACGTCGGCACCAGCGGACTGCTGGTGGTGGCGCGCACCCCGGCCGCGTACACGAACCTGGTCCAGGCGCTCGCCGGTCACCGCGTCGAGCGCTCCTACCGCGCTCTCGTGTGGGGCCGCCCGGCGAATCCGATCGGGGTGATCGACGCGCCGATCGGCCGTGATCACCGCGACCCGACCCGGATGGGCGTCGTCGTCGACGGCCGGCCGGCACGCACCGAGTACCGCGTGCTGCGCGGCTTTCGGGTGCCCGCCGAGGTGACGTCGCTGCTGTGCCGGCTGCAGACCGGTCGCACCCACCAGATCCGAGTGCACCTCGCCGCGATCGGCCACCCGGTGGTCGGCGACGGCACCTACGGGGGCATCCGCGACCACCTCCAGGTCTCGCGTCCGTTCCTGCACGCGGCGGCGCTCGAGCTGCACCACCCGGTGAGTCACGAGGTGCTGCACTTCGCCTCACCGCTGCCGGCGGATCTGCTCGCGGTCGAGACGATGCTCGACGAGATCGCCGCCGCCGACCGCTCCGCGGACGAAACCGACTGATCGTCGAGCGTCAGACCTCGAGCGGTTCGGGGAGCCGGGCCTCGGGCCAGGCGGACGTTCCCTTGGCCGCGTCGGCCACGGATTGCAGGGTGAACCCTTCCAGCAGGCGACGCATCTGCTCGCCGGCCGACTTCCAGATCGCCAGCAGCACGCACTGACCCTCGTGGTCGCAGGCACCGTCCTGGTGGGGCTCGCCGAAGTCACCGAGGCTGATCGGCCCGTCGACCGCCGACAGGATCTCGCTCAAGCGGATGGCGGACGGCTGCCGGGCGAGGACGTACCCGCCGCCGACGCCGCGCTTGGAGCGCACGAG
>JAODBQ010000669.1 GCA_025464045.1 Ilumatobacteraceae bacterium | reverse complement strand
CAGGTTGCGCACGAGCGTGCCGCGCGTCTCGCCCGGTTGGATCACGTCGTCGATCGACATCACGCCGGCCGGGCCCCAAACGCTCGTGTTCTCGCGCAGCTCCTCGGCGCGCACCGCCCGCTGCTCGGTGCGCGCCGGCTCGTCGAGCTCGCCCAGCTCGCGTCCGTAGAGGACGTTCGCGCCGACCGCGGGATCCATGAACCCGAACTCGGCGTCGGGCCACGCCACGAGCAGGTCCGCCCCCATCCCGCAGCCGGCGAGGAGGTGGTGGGCGAGGCCGTACGCCTTGCGCAGCACGACCGTGAGCTTCGGCACGCTGCTGTTGACCAGCGCCTGCTGCAGGAGCATCCCCTTGAACAGCAGCCGGGCGTGCTCCTCGGCAGTGCCGACCAGCAGGCCCGGCGTGTCCTGGAGGAACACGATCGGCAGGTTGAACGAATCGCACAGCAGCACCAGTCGGGTGACCTTGTCGCAGCCCGCGCCGCCGAACGCACCGGCGCCGTGCAACGGCTGGCTGGCGACCACGCCGACCGGGTGCCCGTCGAGTCGGGCGAGCGCGGTGATCAGCCCGCGGTCGCGTCCGGCGCCGAGCTCGACGTACCGGCCACCGTCGAACACGGCCTGCAGCACTCGGCGCATGTCGTAGCCGCGTCGGCGCTCGGCAGTGACGATCTCCGCCAACGGGCGGGACGGCAGCGGTTCGATGGGCTCGTGGCGCGGCGGCATCTGCCGCGCGTTCGCCGGGAGCAGTCCGAGCAGTTCGCGCAGCAGCGCGAGCCCGTCCGCCTCGGTCTCGACGACGATGTCGCACTGGCCGGAGATCTTCAGGTTGACGTCTGCGCCGCCGAGCTCGTCGGGCGTCACCCGTTCGCCGGTGGCCGCCTCCACGACGCGCGGCGACGTGACCGACATGCAGCTGTCGCGCAGCTGGACGACGATGTCGCTGAGCGCGGCGTGGAACGACGATCCGCCGTGCGAGTTGCCGGCAATCATCGTCAGGGAAGGGATCGTGCGCTTGCGCTTGCCGTACAGCGGCAGCGCCGCCAACCGCGAGAACGCGTCGGACGGCATGATGTCGGGGATCCGGCCGCCGCCGCACTCGCCCAGGAACACGAACGGCACGCCGGTGCGCACGGCTTGCTCGTAGACCCTCTCGATCTTGCGTGCTCCCGACACCGAGCTGGTGCCGCTCTTGACGGTGACGTCGTCACCGACGACTGCGATCTGGCGGCCGTCGACCAGGCCGTACCCGACGACCTTGCCGTCACCAGGGGTGTTCGCCGCATCCTGCTCGCGCACGGATCGCACGTGCAGACCGACCTCGTCGAACGAACCGTCGTCGAGCAGCCCGTCGATCCGTTGACGCACCGTCAACCGCCCGGCAGCTGCGACCCGGGCCATCGCTGCGCGTCCGCCCATCTCGCTGCGGATCCTTCGGCGTCGTTCGTCGAGCCCATCGGTCGACGCGTCGGAGTCGAACACCACGCCTTCCTCCATCGCGTCGATCCTTCCCTTCGGCAACCGGTTCGGTCTGATAGTAAGAATATTGGAGGCTCCTACTGAACTTGGCAGTGGGCGCAGCGTGCGATCCGGGGTGATGTCGCACGCACGGTTCCCCACGACCACGGGAGAGACATGACGACGAACAACCCGCTGGACAGCGCTGCGAACCTGTCGTCGACCGCGCTCGCCGGCCGGGCGGACGCCGTTCCCGAGCTCGTCGGGCGTCGCCGCCGGGCCATGGCGATGGGCGGTGAGGAACGCGTCGATCGCCAGCACGACAACGGCAAGCTGACCGTGCGCGAACGCCTCGACCTGCTGCTCGACGCCGGGTCGTTCCTCGAGCTGGGGATGCTCACGACGCAGCAGAGCGACCGGACGACGATGGAGGGCAACTACACCGCAGCCGACGGTCTGATCGTCGGGTACGGGCGCATCGACGGACGCGAGATGATGATCGGCGCCGAGGACTTCACGGTGATGGGCGGGTCCGAGGGCAAGATCGGGATGATCAAGCGCAACCGGATGCTGGAGATCGCGCTCGCCCGCCAGCTGCCGGTCGTCTGGTTGCTCGACGGCGTCGGAGCGCGCACCGGGGAGTCGTTGCGCGGATCGTGGGTCGGCGGCGGCTTCTTCCTGACCATGTCGCGACTGTCAGGGCGGGTGCCGCAGATCGGCGTCGTGCTTGGTCCTTGTGCCGGCGGTCCGGCGCTGATGGCACCGCTGCTCGACTTCGTCGTCATGGTCGAGGGCATCAGCATGCTCGCGGCTGGTGGTCCGCCGATCGTCGAGGCCGCGACCGGCGAGCGGGTGACCAAGGAGGAGCTCGGGGGCAGCAAGGTGCACTGCCGCATCTCGGGCGTCGCCGACAACGAGGTGCCCGACGAACCGTCCGCGTTCGCGCTCGTCCGTCGGTACCTGTCGTTCTTCCCGAACAACGCCGACCACCTCCCGCCGCTCGCCGCGCCGGACGCCGTCGAACCGCCGCCCGCTGGCGACATCCTCACGCTCATCCCGTCGTCGTCGAAGCGTGCCTACGACATGCGCAAGGTCCTCGAGCTGATCGTCGACGGCGGCAGCCAGCTGGAGGTCAAGCCGGAGTTCGCCCGCAACATGCTCACGACCCTGGCGCGCGTGGACGGCCACGTCGTCGGCATCCTCGCCAACCAGCCGCTCGTCAAGGCGGGCTGCATCGACGCCGAGGCCGCGGACAAGGCCACCCACTTCATCCAGCTGTGCGACGCGTTCCACATCCCGCTGCTGTTCTTCGCCGACGTGCCGGGCGTGATCACCGGCGCCCAGGCCGAGCGCGCCGGCACCCTGCGACGTGGGCTGCGCGTGGCGTGGGCGCTCGGTCAGTGCGACGTGCCGATGGTCAGCATCGTCGTGCGCAAGAGCTTCGGGATGGGGGGTGCGGCGATGTGCGGCAAGGACATGGGTGCCGTGCTGACGCTCGCCTGGACGACGGCCGAGTTCGGCACGATGCCGCTGCAGGGTGCGATCCGTGCCGCACACCGCCGCGAGCTGGAGCTCGGCCTCGTCGAGATGCACGACCTCGAGGCGAACTACCTCACCTACAGCGATCTCTACGGGCCGGCCGAGACGTTCCAGATCGACGACGTCATCGATCCCAACGAGACGCGCGCCCGCGTCGCCCGGGTGCTCGCGGCGATGCGCTCCGGCGAGCCCAGGGTCGCGTTCCGCCACGGGATCATGCCGTGAGCGGCGTCGCCGGGGACGGGCCGGTCGGCTGCAAGCTGCTCGACGGGGTGACGGTGGTCGAGGTGGCCCACGAGCTCACCGAGTACGCGGGCACGATCCTCGCTGGTCTCGGCGCGGAGGTGTGGCTCGTCGAGCCGCCGGCGGGGTGCCGCACCCGGCAGCGCCGGCCGTTCGCCGAGCAGGCGTCGGCGTCGCGGCAGAGCATCCCGTTCCTCGCCCGCAACGCCGGCAAGCGCAGCGTCGTGATCGACCCCGCGGATCCGTCCGCGGCAGCAGCGTTCGCCGCGCTCCTCGCACGGGCCGACGTCGTGATCGAGCACCAGGAGTCCGGCATCGGGGCCTGGACCGCCGCCGCCGACGTCCCTGTGGTGCGGATCACCGATCCCGACGGCATCGGCGCGTCGTCGGTCGTCGTCTTCGCAGCGAGTGGCTCGCTGTCGTCCAGCGGTTGGCCGCACCAACCGCCCTGCAACGCGCCGTCGTGGCTCGCGCTCGATGCCGTCGGCACGTTCGCCGCGGCGATGGCCGTGCTGCTCGTGCGCGAGCACCGCGTCAGTGGTCGCCGGCGCCGGTGCGACGTGCCGGTGCAGGAGGCCGGGATCGCCGGGCTGACGAACTGGACGCGCAACATGCACTCGTACGGCACCGCATCCGCGGGTCAGGGCGCCGAGACGAAGCGACTCGGCAGTGGGCCGTTCCCCGTCTTCCCGTGCGCTGACGGCTACGTGCGCATCATCGCCGCCACCCCACGCCAGTGGGAGGCGATGCTCGAGCTCCTCGATCGACCGGAGCTGCTCCTGCAGCCGGAGTGGGCGTCGTTCCAGTTCCGCAACGAGAACTTCGACGTCATCTTCCTCGTCGCCGCGGAGATCCTCGCCACCCGGCGGGCCGACGACGTGTTCCACCGTGGTCAATCGCTCGGACTGCCGGTCGCACCGGTGCTCGGGTTGCCGAGCGTGATCGGTGATCCCCACGTCCGTGCCCGCGAGATGTTCACCACGGTGCAGGACCCGGAGGTCGGCCCAGTGCAGATGCTGAGGGCGGCGGTGCGCACCGGCGAGGC
>JAODBQ010000668.1 GCA_025464045.1 Ilumatobacteraceae bacterium | reverse complement strand
AGGAAGTGAGCCGTGCCGCAACCGCCCGGACCCCGCGAGGTCCTCAGCGCCGACGACATCCGTCGAGCACTCACCCGCATCGCCCACGAGATCGCCGAACGCAACCACGGCACCGACGGGGTCGTGGTGGTCGGCCTGCAACGCGGCGGGGTGTGGATCGCCGAGGCGCTCGCCCGGGTGCTGACCGAGATCGGCGACGACGCCACCGCCGTCCCCGTCGGGGCGCTCGACGTGAGCTTCCACCGCGACGACGTCGGCCTGCGTCCGATCGTGCCGGGCAGGGTCACCGACATCCCGGTCGAGCTCGACGGCAAGGCGGTGGTGCTCGTCGACGACGTGCTGTTCACCGGTCGCACGGTCCGCGCCGCACTGGAGGCCCTGAACGAGTACGGACGGCCGCGTTCGGTCCAGCTCGCGGTGATCGTCGATCGCGGGCACCGCGAGCTGCCGATCCGTCCGGACTACGTCGGCAAGAACCTGCCGACCAGCCGGGACGAGGACGTGCGGGTCACCGCCGACGGGGTCACGATCGCATGAAGCACCTGCTGTCGATCGAGGATCTGACCGCCACAGAGATCCACCAGCTGCTCGAGCTCACCGACCACATGGCCGAGATCAACCAGCGGACGATCCCGAAGGTGCCGGCACTTCGGGGCAAGAACGTCGTCAGCCTGTTCTTCGAGGACTCGACGCGCACCCGCACCAGCTTCGACACCGCCGCCCGGCGGCTCTCGGCTGACACGATGAACTTCGCCGTCTCGTCCAGCAGCGTCAACAAGGGCGAGAGCCTGCGCGACACGGTGGAGACGATCAGCGCGATGGGCGTCGACGCGTTCGTGGTGCGTCACAAGTCGAGCGGGGCGCCGCTGCAGCTCACCCGGTGGACGAAGGCGTCGGTGATCAACGCCGGCGACGGCTGGCACCAGCACCCGACGCAGGCGCTGCTCGACTGCTACACGATCCGCGCCGGCCTCAACCGCCGCGACGGGTTCGACGGGTTGCGGATCGCGATCGTCGGCGACATCAAGCACAGCCGCGTCGCGCGCAGCGACGTGCAGGCGTTCACCGCGCTCGGGGCCCACGTGACGCTCGTCGCCCCGCCGACGCTGCTGCCGCCCTCGCTCGACGGGTGGCCGGTCGAGACGAGCCACGACCTCGACGCGCTCGTCGGCGGGCTCGACGTGCTCTACCTGTTGCGCGTCCAGCGCGAGCGGATGGACGAGGCGCTGCTGCCGAGCCTGCGCGAGTACTCGACGATGTACGGACTGACGCCGGCCCGCGCCGCGGCGCTGGCGCCGCACGCCCTCGTGATGCATCCCGGGCCGATGAACCGCGGCGTGGAGATAGCGGTCGATCCGGCCGAGCTCCCCGGTTCGATGATCCTCCACCAGGTGGCCAACGGGGTGGCGGTGCGGATGGCCGTGCTCTTCCAGCTGCTCGGCTCCGGTGGCGACCTACGAGGAGAAGCGTGATGGCACGACTGGTGATCCGCGGCGGCACGTTGCTCGATCAGGCGGGTCGGCGTGCAGCCGACGTCGCGATCGAGGACGGACGGATCTCCGCGGTCGGTGCGTCGCTGCCGGCACAGGACGGCGACGACGTGCTCGACGCGGCCGGGTGCATCGTCTCGCCGGGCTTCGTCGACCTCCACACCCATCTGCGCGAGCCGGGTCGCGAGGAGGCGGAGACGATCGAGACGGGCAGTCGCGCCGCCGCGCTCGGCGGGTTCACCGCGATCGTGGCGATGCCGAACACCGAGCCGGCCCAGGACGCGGTTGCCGTCATCGAGTTCGTGCGCGCCCAGGGCGTGCGTGCGGGGTTGTGCGACGTCGTACCGGCCGGATGCATCACGGTCGATCGCGCCGGGCACGCGCTCGCGCCGCTCGGCGAGCTCGCCGCGGCCGGGGTGCGCCTGTTCACCGACGACGGCAACGGCGTGCAGGACCCGCTCCTGATGCGGCGCGCGCTCGAGTATGCGAGCGCGCTCGACATCACGCTCGCCCAGCACTGCGAGGTCGCTGCGCTCACCCGCGGCGCGGTGATGCACGAGGGAGCGTGCTGCAGCCACCTCGGTCTACCGGGCTGGCCGGCGATCGCCGAGGAGCTGATGGTGTTCCGCGACATCGAGCTGTGCCGCCTCGTCGGCGCGCCGATGCACTTCCTGCACCTCTCGACCGCACGCAGCGTGGCCCTGGTGCGCGCGGCGAAGACCGACGGGCTGGCGATCACCGCCGAGGCGACGCCCCACCACTTCACGCTCACCGACGAGCTGCTCGCCGGGTACGACGCGGTGTTCAAGGTCAACCCGCCGCTGCGGACCGCAGCGGACATCGCCGCGATCAAGGCCGGCCTGGCGGACGGCACGATCGACGCGATCGCAACCGACCACGCACCGCATCCGCCCGAGGCGAAGGAAGCGCCGCTCGACCAGGCGCCGCCGGGGATGCTCGGGTTGGAGACCGCCCTCGCGCTGGCGGTCACCGAGCTCGACGTGCCGCTCGAGACGATCGTCGCGGCGCTGAGCTGGAAGCCGGCGGCGATCGCACGTCTCGCCGATCGTCACGGACGACCGATCGTGGCCGGCGAGCCGGCGAACCTCACCGTGTTCGATCCCGACGCCGAGTGGGAGGTCGTCCCCGCCCGCCTCGCCAGCAAGAGCCGCAACACCCCCTATGCCGGCCGCACCCTGCGTGGCAAGGTCCGCCACACGATCCTCGCCGGCACTCCCACGGTCCGCAACGCCACCGCCACCCGCGGACCCGTGGGCGTGGCGTGGGCGTGGCCCGTGGGCCGGGCCCGTGGGCGTGGGCGTGGGCGTGGGCGCAACTCGGACCTGTCATGATCCGACCGGGGACTTATCGGTCGGATCATGACCGGTTCGGCGAAAGCGACCCAGCAGTCTCCTAGGGGAGGGTGAGGATCTGGGGGCCGTGGTCGGTCACGGCGACGGTGTGCTCGAAGTGGGCGGTGAGCGAGCCATCGGCGCTGACGACGGTCCAGTCGTCGTCGAGGACGCGGATGTCGTCGGAGCCGCTGGCGATCAGCATCGGCTCGATCGC
>JAODBQ010000626.1 GCA_025464045.1 Ilumatobacteraceae bacterium | reverse complement strand
CGGCGACGCGGCCGAGTGGGATCTGGGACGCGAAGTCGTCGAGGAGTGCCTGCTGGCGTGCGGGCGGGGCGAGACCCAGGAGTCCTGGCGTCTCGGTGGGGCCTGGACTCAAGACGTTGACGCGGATGTCCCGCCCCTTGAGCTCGACGATCCAGCTGCGAGCGAAGTTCCGCACCGCCGCCTTGGCCGCCGAGTAGACGCTGAGGTTCGCGCCGCCCGTGGTGGAGTTGGATGATCCGATGAGAACGACCGATGCCCGCGGACCAAGCAACGGGAGGGCCTTCTGCACAGTGAAGACCACCGCCTTCACGTAGAGGGCGAGGGCCCGGTCGACCTGTTCCTCGGTGATCGTCGCGAGCGGCCCCGCCCCGGTACCACCGCCGGCGTTCGCGACCAAGACGTCGATCCTCCCCGACTGTTCCCTGACCGTCTGGAACAAGGCGTCGAGGTCGGCCAGGTCGGTCACGTCGGAACGAACGCCAGTGACGTTCTCGCCGATCGCGTCGACCGCCGCGTCGAGCTCGGCCCCTCGCCGCCCGGTGATGTAGACGTGTGCGCCCTCAGACACGAACCGTTTGGCGATGGCGAGGCCGATGCCGCTGTTGCCGCCGGTGATGACAGCCACCTTGTCCTGTAGTGCCTTGGTCATGTCGAGCCTCAGATCATCGCGGGACGAGCAATTATTGACTATCTGGTCCAGAACGTAGACGTTCCAGACGAGTGAGTCAAGAACCCAGCCAAGGTTCTTCGGGGCCCTGAGAGAGCTCCGGGTCGTCCCGCGTCAGAGCGACGAAGGAGGGTGGGGACTCGGTGCCCGGCTCGACCCAGGCCCGATCAGCGGCGACTCCTGGCCGTTCGCAGGCGTGGTGGCATCGGGTGAGCGCGGCAGGACGGAGAGTGCGGTCTCGGCGATGGCGCGTAGGGCTTCCTGATCGGTGCCGGCCTTGCCGAGCGCCTCGATGCCGCGAAGTACGGCGAGCACGAGGTCGGCCAGCCGGCGCGGGTCGGCGGCAGGGTCGATGTCGCCGTGACGCTGCGCCGCCTGGATGTCGACGGTGAGTGCCTCCTGGAGAATCTGGAAGGTCTGTCGCGAGCGCGCGGCGACATCGGCGTCGTGCTCGGAGAGCTCGGCTGTGCCCTTCGCCAGCAGGCACCCCCGACGGGCCGTATCGGCCGCCGTGCTCGCCGCGACGGCGCGTACGTGAGCACAGAGGCGGCCGAACGCTTCGTCGTCAGGTCCCTCGAGCTGTCGGCTGACTCCGTTGACGATGTCGGCGCAGTACGCGTCGAAGACGCGGTGGAACAGACGGCGCTTGTCGCCGAACGCGCCGTAGAGGCTGCCCTTGCCGAGCCCGGTGGCTGCAGCCATGGCATCCATGGTCGTCGCTGCGTACCCCGCCGACCAGAACAGCTCGGACGCCGCGCGCAGCACCTCGTCCTCGTCGAACTCCCTCGGCCTCGCCATCCAACAAGAGTATCTCTTGTTGACGAATCGGTCCATAACACCTACGTCGTGGACGCCCACGCTGGCGGAGCCGATCGCGTCGAGGAAGCTCAGACCACGGGCGGGGGGACGCCCTCAGCGCTGGCCGCGAGCTTCGGGTCCCAGCCGCAGACCATGCACGCGTGCCGAACCGCCGACAGGCCGAAGTCGAGCGCAGCCTGGTATGGGTCCGGGGCGAGGCGTGCGTCCTCCCAGTCGAGGATGTACTCGCCGAGGTCCGCTTCCCAGTGCGCCGCCGGCGGTGACAGCGTTGCCTCCTCGAACCCGTCCGGGGCAGGGAACGCGTAGGCGAAGAAGGCAGCTCGCGGGTAGCGGGCGTCGCCCGGCCACCAGCCGACTTCGATCTGCTGGGCGTTGCCCGAGTTGCGCATGATGAAGTCGCTCGACGGCGGTTCGACTTGTCGACCGGAGAACAGGCTCACCGCGAGGTCGAAGCTCCCCCACCACGCGTTGACCGGCGTGGATCGTCCTCGGTAGGGGGCGCGCAACGCTCCGAGCGTCAGCGCCGCCTGCGTTGCCGCGGTGAAGTAGGCGTTCACTTGGGTCGGGTCGTAGGTGGCGTGGTCGAAGTCTTCGTCGAGCGGCGTCGTCCAGGCGGTCTCTTGCGGTCTGGGATCGATCTGCACCGGACCGACGAGTTCCCTGACGGCGGCCAACAGCTCGCGCGTCACGTCGGCGACTGGTCGGTCGGGGGTGAGCGGGATGCGCTGCGTTCGACCGTCGGTGTGCTCAGCGACCGCGTGATGGGTGTGCAGGTCCAGCGCGACGACCAGCGCGCCGGAGCCGTCGGGCGCGGGCAGCGGCAGGGTCTCCCAGCCGCGTCCGCTGAGGCGAAGCGCGGCGTGCTGGAGCTGCGGCTCCGGCGGGGCGAGCGCCACTGCGATCTTGCCGAGGACCTGAGCGTGCGAATGCAGCGTGTCGCAGGTGGCACTCCACGCTTCGTAGGGAAGTGGCGGCCATCTCGAGGACACGCGAGACACGCTAGCCCTGAGGATGACTCATCATTTGGACGAAGGCCACCCACGTCGTGAGCACGAACCGCCACGGCGCTTTGCTCACGCAAAGCCGCGACCGGAGCGATGACGGGTTCCCGGCTGCCCCTGCCGGGATCGCGTTCGCGTCGGGTCAGGTCGGGTCGGTGACGGTGATGCCGTAGATGCTCGAGTTGCCGAACGAGACCGATGTGCCCTGGGGGCATTGTGTGTTCGGCGCGGGGCGGATCTCACTCGACGGCGCCGCAGGCACCTCCGCGGCTTCCTCGGGGTCTTCCTTCTCGTCACCCACGATCGGCGCGGTGGCTCCGCCGTTCACGTCGTTGACGAAGGCTTGGCGGTACGCGTCGATGGCAGGGCAGTCGGCGCCATCGCGCATGTCGTTCCACACCAGGGTCGCGCTGTCACGGGTGGCGACGGCGTAGTTGTAGTCGCCGAGGAACTCGGAGGTGAGGCCGTTGGAGCTCGACGCTCTGGCGTCGCCGGTGGCGCCGCGGTGGAGTGAAGTGACGGTGTTGTTCGGCGCGACGTAGTTGACGACCCCGAGCATCGGGCGGGCTGCCGCGGTGGTGGACTGCCAGGGTGCCAGGAACGCGTTGTAGGTGACGTAGACGTCGGCGCCGTCAGGGGCGATCGCGACGGCGGGTTGGTTTGCTCGGTCACCCGCTGTGGACACCATGACCGGGGCGCTGTAGGAGCCGCCGGAGTTGGTGGAGCGGATCAGATACGCCCGTTCGGCGTTCGTTCCTGCACGATCATCCGCCCAGCCGACGACCACCTCGTTGGTTGCGTCGGCACCGGTCGGGGCACCGTTGGCGATGTCGACGGTGGGGAAGACATCGGTCCGTGCACCGGCAACACCGTCGATGGTCAAGCGACCCTGGGCTGGATCGAACTGGCCGATGCCGGCGGTGTCGACGATCACCCGCGGCCGCTCGAAGGTCCGTCCACCGTCCCCGGATCGCACCTGGTAGAAGACCCCGGTCTGACGCTGCTTGTCGAACCCGGACCACACCACGTAGACCACGCCGTGGCTGTCGGTGCGGATGGCGCACCCTTGGCGACCGCCGGTCTGTGCGTTGTTGGTCGCCGCCGACAACTGCCTGTTGGTCCACGTCGCACCGCCATCGGTGCTGCGCGCGAACAGGACCGGCTCACTGCCAGCGGTGCCGCGGAAGCCGACGTTGCACACGTAGACGTTGCCGAAATGCGCGCTGGACGCCGCGTTGTCGGCCCAGATCTGCTCCTTGTCACTGAACAGGGCACCGTTCTGCTTGGTCACGATCACCGGCGCCAGCCACGACGCCTTGTTGCCCGCCGCTGCGCCGGTCACATCATCGGTACGGGACACGGCAATCGCGGCGTCGCCCTTGAACGCGTCGGCAGTGAACTTCGTCGCGATGTTGGCGTAGTACAGCCGTTGCCCGTTGGCCCACGAGAACGATCCGTCGGGGCCGGGCGTCGGGCCGAACACCAACTCCGGATCACCGTTGGAGACGAGCCCGGCCTCGTAGTACCACGGCAACGTCCCGATCGCCCCGACCGCGGGCACGCACGCCGGCGTGGTCGCCGGCGGGACGGGGCGGCACGAAGGGTTGCGCGCCGACCAGCCGCTGTAGGTGGGCTGCGACCACGACGCGCCCCCATCGAACGAGAACTGCACGCCCGACACGCCCACACCCGCGGTGAACGGGCAGGTGAGCGGATCACCGGCGCCGCAACGCTCCAAATCGATGTTGTCGTTGGCACCGGCAACGAGCACGCTCGGATGCACCGGATTGACGGCCAGCCCAGGCTCGTTCTGCTTGTTGTGCGAGAAGTACTCCTCGTCGCCGCCGACGGTCACCTCATGATCGGCCCCCACTTGAGCGCCAACCAGACCCGGTGCGAGCGCGCACCCGATCACCAACACCCCAACCAGCACCACCGGTCGACGCCACATCGCGTCCCCCTTCACACGTCGTCGGGCTTCCCCTGCGCTCCTCACGGCCTGAACCGCGGCCACGGTACGCCCGTGCCGACCACCGCCGCAAGCGGCACATCCACTCCACCCGCCGTCGAGTCTTCGATCGGAGGTCGCCGGATCTGTATGAAAGCTTGACGAAAGTTCGTGTTGAGCCCGAGGGACAGGGCTCCGATGAGTCTTGTGCGTCGGCTGGCGGACGAGGTGACGGCCACGCAGCTACAACTCGCCTCAAGGTCGGGAGATCCACATCATGAACACGTCCAACGCGACTCGCACCGGCAGGGACAAGGGTTTCACCCTGGTCGAACTGCTGATCGTCATCGTCATCCTCGGCGTGCTCGCCACGGTGACGGTCTTCGCCGTGCGCGGCATCACCGACAAGGGCAAGGCGAGCGCCTGCGACTCGGACAAGAAGACGCTCGAGACCGCGGTCGAGTCGTACTTCGCC
>JAODBQ010000545.1 GCA_025464045.1 Ilumatobacteraceae bacterium | reverse complement strand
TCGCGGTCGACGTCGGCGCAACGGTCGACTCGGGGGGCGACGTCGGCGTCGTGGTGTCGCCCGTCGGTGGGGTCGTCTCGTCACTCACCGGGGTCGAACCGGTCGGTGGGGTGGTGTCGCCAGTGGGCGGTGTGGTGTCATCCGTTCCGGCCGGCGCGGTGGTCGTCGTGGTGCCCCACCAGCACGTCCACCAGCGGTAGGGGACGCAATCCGAGGGTTCGCGTGCAGGGCTCGGCGAGGCTGCGTGTGCCACGCCGACCACTCCGATCGAGGTGAGCGCGGCCACCGCGATGACGAGCGCGGTGCGGCGGCGACGGATCGCGGGGGCGCGATCGTTGAGGAACGACATCGAGTTCAGCTCCAAACATGGGGGATCTCTGGGACTTGCCCGCGCCGCTTGGCGAGACACGTCCGACCGCCCCGGATGGTTTGGTGAGCGTCGGATGGTTCGACGGATGTGGCGGGCTGGTAGGGATGGCCGCCATGGATTGGGGCATTCACCTTCCACATCTCGGCCGGCAGGCGACCCGCCGCGCGCTCATCGACTTCGCGCAGCACGCGGAGGCGCTCGGCTTCCACTCCGGTTGGGTCAGCGACCACATCGCGTGGCCGCGAGCGATCGAATCCAAGTACCCGTACAGCGACGACGGCTCCTTTGCGCCCGCCACGGACATGCCCTGGCTGGACCCGATCGGGACGATGTTCTTCGTCGCTGCCTGCACCGAGCGGCTCCAGCTCGGTTCGACGGTGCTGATCCTCGGCTACCGGCCGCCGGTCCTCACCGCCAAGGCGATCGCCTCACTCGACGTGCTCTCCGAGGGTCGGGTCATCCTCGGGATCGGGGTGGGCTGGATGAAGGAGGAGTTCGACGTGCTGGGGATGCCGTACGACCACCGCGGTCGTCGCGCCGACGAGCAGTTGGAGCTGTTCCGGGCACTGTTCAGCGAGGCCGACCCGAGCTACCACGGCGAGTTCTACGACGTGCCGGAGGTCGGGTTCGCGCCGAAGCCGGTGCGTGGCAGCGTCCCGATCTGGGTCGGCGGCGACAGCGAGGCCGCCTACCGACGCACGGCGCGCTTCGGCGATGCGTTCCACGCCGCGTTCCAACGCCAGGACGAGGTCGAAGCCGGCTGGCGGCGGGTCCGCGAGCTGTGCGCCGAGGCAGGTCGGGACGAGTCGCAGGTCCGCCTGTCGGTGAGGCTGTACCTCGATCCGGCCGGGTCGATGCCCGCGACCAAGTCGATCGGCGGCTCCACGCAGCAGATGGTCGAGACGATCGGGCAGTGGGCCTCGATCGGCGTCGACCACGTCCTCCTCGATCCCGTCGCCCCTGGCGGCCTGCCGGGTCGGATGGCGGCGATGGAGACGTTCATGACCGACGTCGCGCCGAGTGCGGGCTGACGTACCGGTGCGACTCGCCGCGCCCACCCGCTCGGCGGCCGACCTGACGGGCGATGAACGACGACGATCGAGGAGCAACCGGTGACGACGGGATGGATCGAGCTCGAGGGGGCGCACAACGTGCGCGATCTCGGTGGGCTGAGCGCAGGCAGCGGACGTACGCGATCCGGGGTGCTGTTGCGGTCCGACGCGCTGCACGAGCTCACCGACGACGACGTCCGCCAGCTGGTCGACGTCGTCGGCGTCGCACACGTCGTCGATCTGCGATCGAGCTCGGAGCGGCTCGAGCGCGGTCGTGGCCCGCTGGGCGCGAGCGCCGTGCGGTACACCGAGCTGGAGGTCATCGGCCCCGAGGACCTCGCCCGCCGGGCCGCGACGCGGGCGGCCTCGTTCGCGGCCGGGCTACCGCCGGCGCGCATCCTCAGCGACGGATACGTCGAGCTGCTCGAGCTCGGCGCACCGGCGTTCACCGAGGCGTTCCGGCGGATCGGCGAGCCAGGTGGTGCGCCGGCGCTCGTCCACTGCGCGATCGGCAAGGATCGCACCGGAGTGCTGATCGCACTGCTGCTCGACGCGGCCGGCGTGGACCGCGCCGAGATCGTCGTCGACTACGCGCGGTCGGGTGAACGGATGGCGCCGATCATCGCGCGCTGGACATCGGCGAACGAGACGTCGGCGAACGCGTCGTCGGCGCTCACCGAGCAGCTCGCGGCGTTCACCGCGATGGCCGTCCCGGAGACGATGGAGCACGTCCTCGACCACGTCCACGAGCAGTGGGACGGCGCCGCGGGCTTCTTCGTCGCCAACGGCGTGGCGCCGGACTCCGTCGACGCCTGGCGCCAGTGCCTCGTCGGGCCCGCGTAGCCCCGCCGGCGCGCCTCCCGCGCGCCATGCCTGCACCTCACCGTCCGTTCTCCGCGCGGACCTGCGTCGCGTTGGTCCGAGTCGTTCGTTCGTGGTCGGAGTCGCTCCGTGCGGCCCGAGTCGATCGCGAGAGAAAACCTGACGCAGCGACTCGGGCCCGCTCGAGCGACTCCGACCACGCCTGAGCGACTCGGACGACGCCTCAGCGACTCGGACACAGCCCGGCGGGGCGCGGCAGGAGTCGAGTTCGTACGTCCCACGCGCGCCGAGGCCTACGGTCGCGTGGCCGTGTTCGTGGACGTCGCCGGGAACAGGTG
>JAODBQ010000510.1 GCA_025464045.1 Ilumatobacteraceae bacterium | reverse complement strand
CAGCCAGTAACAGTTGATCGCGGCGTGTGCCCGGGCTTTGGTCAGGAAGATCGCGTCGACCGGCCAGGCCGACAGCAGCACGCAGTCGACACCGAGGCGCTCGTACTCGGCGAACAGCTGCGGGAAGTTGACCTCGATGCAGATCGAGCACCCGAAGCGGTATCCGTCGACATCGAACACGACCGGCTCGAAGCCGGGACTGTAGAACTGGGTGATCTCGGTATTCGAACAGAACCGCTTGTCGTACCGTACGATCCGACCCTGGTCGGAGATGACATACAAGCTGTTGTGCGGGCGGTGCGCGATTGCGGCGCGCTGCATCAGGCCACGTACGACAGAGCCGTTGCGGCCCACGTCCACGCTCGCGACCGGCTGAGTCGTGGCGATCCGAACTGTCATCACCGCATCCTCACACCGCCCACGCTAGGCGCCTCGGCGAGTGCGCTTCCAGGCCCAACCAAGCAGTGTGGTCGACCCGGCGTTCGATGGCGCGTGCCTGGTCGGCGCACCTCGGCTTATCCGGACGCGCTTCGTCTGCCCTCAGCGCCAGGATTGCGGTGTGCCGTTCGCTGCGCACCCGCTTCCGCCCATCGACCCGACGCTGACCGCCATTGCCGAACGACTGAACCCTCTCCTTCAGTCGAGGGGCTTCCACGCAGGACAGGCAGGCAGCAGTGAAGGATGTGCGCAGATCATCTACTGCCGAGGCTTCGATGGGAGTCTCGACGACGGTTGCATCGACCTCGTCGTCGATCTCGAACTCGCTGGCGAGTGTCGCGTCACTGACGTCCGCTACTGGGGCTTCCCGTCAGATCGGTGGCATCTGGGGTTCGCTCGCGACGCGAGCCTGGCGGATCAGCTCGCAGGCCTTGAGCGAACGCTGCCCGACGAGCTGCAGTGAGTAGCTGGCGGTTGCGGATGCGTCCAGTGGTCGAGGTGATCGTCGTTTCACGACGCTGCGACGTCTCCGTGTCGGAACGTGGCTGAGTCGATGAGTCTTCGACGCCGGTGTCGTCCTAGTTGTGCCACCCGGGCTGCCGAGGCAGCGGCCCTGCCACAGCGAAGGACCGGTTGAGACCATGCAAGAGCTCCTCGTCGATTTCATCACGTCGCTCGACGGCTATGCGTCGGGGGATGGCTGGCCAGGATTCTGGGGCCTCGAAGGACCCGAATTCCTGGCCTGGTTGGGCGAGCAGCCCGCCGTCACGTACCTGATGGGCGCCAACACGTACCGGCTGATGTCCGGGTTCGCTGCCGGCGAGGTCCCTGCCGGGCAAGACGACTTCCGTGCCGAAGAGGCGGAGTCCGTCGATCAGCTCACGCGAGCCACGAAGGTGGTGTTCTCCGCCTCCCTTGAGGATCCGCTGACCTGGGCGAACTCGACGCTCGTGGGCGGTGACGCCGTCGACGCAGTCCGAGCCATGAAGAACGATGGCTCCGGTCTCTTGAGCACGATCGGAAGCCTCAGCCTGAGCCGGTCGCTGCTGCGAGCAGGGCTCGTCGATCGGTTCCGTGTCGTGATGTTCCCCGTCATCACTGGTGCCACCGGTGCTGAGCGCATCTACGACGGCTACCCAGACGTCGCTCTGGACATGGTCGACAGTCGCACGTTCGACGGTCGCATCCAGCTGGTCGAGTACCGGCCCCGCGTGCTCGATCGGCCACCGCTCGACACCAACGGGTGACACGACCAGCTCGCCCGCCGGTTCGAGCGCAGTGGTCGCCGACACTCCCCACTCGAAAGCCCTCAGCGTCCACTACTCGGCCCGCGAATAGCATCGACCCGGCGGTTGCGGACGCGCCGCACGCGTCATCAGTCCGGCGTTCTCGGACGCTGCAACGGCGCGCGCCGAGGCGCGATTCGGGGACACCCTCGTTCAGGTCAGGTCGTTGTTGGACTGTCGGCTCGCCGATTCGTGGCGTCAGAGGACGTTGTTCTTTGCGGCGCCTCGAGCTCGCATGTGGCCTTCAACGACGGGATCGTCGAGAGCACGCAAGCCGCGGACCCTCAGAGCTGTGTCGGAGAAGGACTTCCGACTCAGCGGGATGGGTGAGAGCGCTCAGGCCACCAGTTCGCACAGGTCCGGCCGGACAGCCAACCACTCGGTGAAGGCGCGACTCTGTTCGTCCCGCCAAATGCTCGCGCGGCTCGCGACGAGGAACTCGGTGAGTACCGCTTCGGCTGCGTCGGGACCAAGCGCGGCGATCAGAGCGCGGAGGGTTGCCTCGTGATCCCGCACGAGGAGCGAGAGTCTGGCCTGGTCGGTCAGGCTGCGGATGAGCTGCGCGCCCGGATCATCGGCGGCCATCGTGGTGGACTTCCGGGTGGTGAACGCCAGCAACTCGGCCTCTCGTGCCTCGGTTGACACGGTTCGGACTGTCGCTCCTCGGCCGGCCACCGCCGGCGTTGCGTCGAGGAGTGGCGCGGGGACGAGCGGCGCAGTCGCCGCCGAGGCCACGCTCGAGGGCTGTGGCGGAAGGTCAGCGATCTCATGCATTGACGCCAGAACGTGATGCAGTCCTCGGGTCCCCTGGGCCGCCAGTGAGATCGGGATCGCTTCGTAGATGATCGCGCGTAGCCGCGGGAGACGCGGCACGATGTGGGCGGCCAACGCGAGCAACTCGGGGTCGATCGGGCCGACGTGGGCATCGAGGTAGTAGCCGTTGGTCTCGAACCCGCCGGCAAGGTGCATCTCCCAGACCCGCTCCAGTGGCAGCGCGGCGACGAAGTCCTCCACGGATTGGCGCCCGTTGCGTTCGTTGGTCCACACGTTGTGGAGATCGAGCAGGATGCCGCAGTCGGCGCCTTCGGCGATGGCTGCGACATACTCCCCGTCGCCGAGATCACCATCGACCGGTTGCAGGTAGTTGGTCGGGGTCTCGACGAGGAACGGCCGGTCGTCGATCCGTCGGTAGTCGGCGATGTGCCTGATCGCGGCCTTCACCGCCGTGGGTGTCTGAACCGGCGGCAGGAGGAAACCGGCGTACGCGTCACCGGCCAGGTTGAAGGCCAGATGCTCGCTCCAGTGGACCGCGCCGAGCGTCTTCATCGACGCCGCCGACATGGCCACACCATCTGGGTCGGGCGCCGTCGTGCCGCCGACGGGGAAGCCGACGCCGTGGCAGATGAGAGGCCGGCCACAGGACCGCAGCCAGGCCAGCGGCTCGGGCGAGAGCTGTAGACCGCCACGCACCCGGGTCGGCCACAAGGTTTGCGGCTCGACCTCGACGACGTCAACAAGGTCCTCGATGCCCGACCACACCTGATCGAGCGAACCGAGAGCAATGATGCCGACGCCGAGGTCGAGTCGCGACCAGTCCACGTCCCTCGACCTCAGCCGATCTCGAATTGGGCCGCGGGAAGCACCGGGCGGACCTCGAGGTCCGGTGTCACGTAGAACTGGTTGAGGTGCTTGAAGTCGATGATCACGCCCGAGTTGCATCCGCCGCATCCGAAGCGATCGAAGATGCTCGCCTGCACCTTCTGGAACGCACCGATGTCGGTGAGGATCGCGGTCGGCACGTGCACCGTGACTTGCACCTCACGGGGCGGAAGGGGCTGAGGATTGAGATCTGCCATGACAGTTGCCTCCTGGATTCGTCGACACAACGGTCTGCCGTGTCGCTCATAGAGGTCCTGGAGATGCATCAGATACACACGCCTGACGGTGACGACTCGGCTCGTCTCGCCCCGTCCCAGGCGCAACGACCGTCGACGGATAACCAGCGGCGTCGTCACAAGGGCGCATCACCTTCCGTCGTGCTGCCGGCTACAGGCCAGCCGGGCGGTCCGCAGGCCAAGCGGGATATCCATTCAATGACCGCCTGCCGAGCCGCTCCCCGCCGGACTGGACTGCGCTTGTCGACGCCGCTCCTCGCTGACCAGCACCGCAGCGTGGGTCGACCAGGCTGCCACGGACTCACGCGGGCGGCGGCTGAGCGCCGGAGAGCCTTGCCATCGCGAGCGGGTTCCAGATCCTCGCAGGAGCGGGCTCGTCGAAGTGCCGGCGTTACCGGACGCGCCTCTGCCAACGGCGCGAATGTGGTTATCGGCTACCACGGATTGATGGGTGCTGTGCCGGAGGGGTTGTGGGCAGGGTATGTCGGCTGACGGAATGGCTGTCCAGTCGGCGTCGGACATGGGAGGGTGTCGCGGGGCTAGGAGGTCAAGACCGATGCGAGTTCGTGATGCCGGAGAGGGCGGCTGAGGACGAGGGCTCCCTGGCTTCTCGCGATCTGCGTCCAGTCGGGCTGACATGTGGACGTGGGCGCAGCGCTGTCGCCGGCGAATCGTCAGTGAGGCATCACGGGCAAGGTGATGCGGGACGGGTGCTGGGTGTCGTGGAGCACGGTCTGGAGAACCGGTGTGAGGGCTGCGTCGGTGAGCAGGGGGCCGCCGGTGTTGGGGTTGCGGTGGAGGCGAGGGAAGTCGGTGCTGCTGATCTGGACGCGGATGCGGTGGCCACGTTTGAACACGTTGCTGGTCACCTGCAGGTCGAATCGGTACTCGTAGATCTGGCCGGGTTCGAGGAGGTCTTCGGGGCCGTTGCGGAAGCGGGCTCGTACAGCGCCTTCGGTCAGGTTGAACGCCTGCCCGTCGGGGTGGACGTCGACGAGCTTGATGATCCAATCGGTGTCGCGGGCGTCTGTGACGGCGAACAGCGTCGCCGCGATCGGACCAGTGACTTCGACGTCCTCGGTGAGGACGGAGGTGGTGTACGTGAGCACGTCTGGGCGCGTCTCGATCCGGGCCTGGTCGCGTGGGCCGTTGACCTCCTGGATTCCGACCGTGGCGGCACCCACGGTGGGAACCGGGTGGCGCGGGTCGTTGAGGAAGACGTCGGCAGGCTCGTCGGCCGGTGCTGTGGTCTCCAGGCTGCCGTCGATGGACGACGTGGCGGCCTGTCCGCCGCTGTGCAGGTAGTAGTCCGTCCACACGGTTCGGGCGAGCGGCCATTCGTGTTCGTCGCGCCACTGGTTGATACCCATCACGAAGATGCGCACCGGCGGCTCGGAGGTGATGCCGTTGTCGATCCCCTTCAGCCAGTGATCGAACCAGCGGACTTGCAACTGCTCGATGCCCGCAGCGATGCCCGACGCGCTCATCCCGAAGGAGAGATCGCCGAGGTAGTCGTCGAACGTGCCATGCCCCCACGGACCGACGATCATCTTCTGGAAGCCCCGGGTCGTGGCTGGGTTGCTGCCCTGTCGTGAGCCGGCGAAGTTCTCGGTTGTGTTCGTGCACCACGGGTCGTACCAGCCGCCCAGATTGCAGACCGGCAGGTCGACCTCGGTGACACGGGACATCAGCTCACGTGGGCGTTTGGCGGACACGTACGAGTCGAGCCATGCGTCGTAAAGCGGGGAGACCTGATGGATGAACGGGAGCCCGCCGCGCAGCGGGACCGCCTCGCACGCTGTTCTGAGATCGTTCAGCGCAGCTTCGGCGTCGTTCAAGAGCGCGCTGACGTCCTCGCCGTTGGCGGCGCGCTTGTTGAGCGTGTCGATGCTCTGCCCGATCACCCAGGAGAGGTTGAATGCGAGCCCAATGGACCGGCCGGGGTATTGGAGCCTGCTGTCGCCGAACTGCTGCGGGAAGATAGTCCGCAGGTGCGGAGGGTGTGACAGCGCGGCGAGCCATTGGGTCATCGCCATGTACGAGATGCCAAACATCCCGACGTTGCCGTCGCTGTAGGGCAGACTCGCTGCCCACTCCACCGTGTCGTAGCCATCTTCAGCGCTGCCTCGAACGATGTCGTTCGGGTCACCGTCAGACGCGAACCGACCCCGGGTGTCTTGGAAGACCATGACGTAGTCGTGGGGAACGACACGCCGCGGGTCGAGCGAGGCCGTCAGCGAGATCCGCGGATGGGTCTTGTCGTACGGAGTACGGGTCAACAGGACCGGAAACCGGCCGGGCTTGTCAGGCCTCCAGATGTCGGCGCGCAAGACGACGCCATCGCGCATGACGCCTTCGACGTTGCGCTCGAAAATGATCGGTGTTGTGCTCATGTCAGATCCTCCGCAGGCATGCTCGCAGTGCGGCCGCGTCCGATCGATCACCGGGCGTGCAGCCCCGGGCGGGGCACGGAACCCGGCGGTCGCAAGAGCGACGTGCGACATGGACCCGGCGTTCCGGGGCACACGCCGCAACAGGGCGCCGGAATATTCTGGGACACCGTGCGCCTCCTTGCTGGGGAAAGCTCCCGACGCGCGGCGATCCCTGACTCGCAGTGCCGTGGCATGTCTCTCGGACGCGATGGTCCGCGACGGGCTCTCTCGCCTCTCTAAAACGCCAACGGGATGTAGCCCTGCAGGTCGACGACGAAATGTGTTCGTCCACCGAGACCGGCGGCGTGGACCTCCACGGCGTTCTCCCCGCCGATCGCGGTGAGCGCCAGGTTCGCCAGGATCTGTCCGCTCGTCGACCAGTTGATGTTCGACGTCGGCGGCAGGGGTACCTCGCCGGACAGGTCGCTCGGGCGGATCACAAGGAACCCACTGCCCTCGGTGTCGGTAATCGTGCAGTTGAGGAACGCGGCAGCGATGATCTGGTTCGCCGGCAGGTCGGTGACGACAGTGACGGCCACCGAGCTGCCGGTGGCCAGCTTGCCGCCGCCGAGCGAGGGTGGCGTGATGCGCGAGTCGAACAATCGCGCAGGCGAGCGCAGGATCACCAGCGGTCCAGTGACCAACGGCGCAGCGACAACCTGCGGCGGCGCAGAGGTGAGGCTCGCGGTGAGCGGTGCAATGACGGCCGCACCACTTGCGCCGAGCACCAGGCGACGACTGAACAAACGGGACATGGACCCCTCCCCCACCGGAGCGTCGACCCGGACACCGCGGTGATCACCACGGTATTACGGGCCGATCAGAAGTCAATCGCTCCACTGCCAACGCGGTGGTCACGGGGCTGTCGCGGGCTGCACGTCGTGGCGCAGGGGACGTGCTGACACGAATCCGCGGGGGCGACAAGCAACGGTTCGGCTCTGGGCCCGGCCAGTTCGCAACGCCGTGTCACCAACGCGTCGGACCTCTGTGCTCCAATCACCGCTCACCAGCTCACCATGCTCCGCAACGCTCAGGCTCCCACGCACTCGGCCGGTCTTATCGGATGCCAGCGGGATCAAGGGCACGTGGGCCGGGGTATGGACCATGGCGATGTGGCGAAGGCTGGAGCGCTCGTACGGATCGCTGGTGCGGCCGGCGCCCAAGTTGATGCCATGGCTCGCGTTCATCATGGTGTGCGTCGCCTTCGGTACGGGAGCGTTGCACGTGTGGTGCGCGGCGACTACTGGGAATTGGCTACATCCTGCTCATCGCTAACTGGATCCTTGTCGGGTCGCTCAACCTTGCGAGGTGGCATCGGCAGCGGGCCGAAGGCGGCTCGTAGCGGGCGCCCGGCTGCAGGTGCTGACCGTCATCTTCCCGGAGCGCGTGATCAGCGGCAGCGCCCTGCAGAGGCATGAAGCAGGGGCCGACCACGCTGGATGACTCGCGGGAGAACCGGCGATTGCGGACGCGCTGGTGCGGACGAATGGCCTGTCCTTATCGGATGTGCCGATCGTCGGTGAGCAGGGCCCGCTGGTAGCGGAGCAGGAAGAAGCGCTGAGCGATCACGGCTGCGGGATACATCACTCGCCACCAACCCGGTGGCGCCTTGGTCAAGGACCGAAGCGTGAACCAGATCGCGTCGTCGGCGGATCGGTGGACGATGAACGCTTCCTCGCCACTGACCGGGTGACCGTCGAGCGTGCCGTACGCGAACCCGCAGCGATCCGGCGTGTCGACGACGGCGACGACCTCGACGGGTTCGCGCACGATCAAGGGCCCGACGCGCAACGTGACCCACGATCGCTCACCGACGCTCCGCCCACGGTCGGACAACGCGTCGACCCTGAACCCGCTGCGGATCTTGACCTGCCACCCGCTGACCGCGTGGGCTGCCGACTCCCAATCGGCGTGGCCCTGACCGATCTGTGTGGTCGACTCGAACGTCCGGAAGCCTGCCGGCGGCTTCCACTGCTCGAGCTCTGGTCGTGTGGCGCCGCGATGCTGGTAGGTGAGCCTCCGGTCCTCGATGGCTACGCGCGTCACCGCAGCATCCTGCCTCAGCGCTGACCGACCACGTGCCGGCGATCGACGACGCGAGTCCCACGTGGAGGGCCGAGCGTTCGAGGATGATCGCCAACCATGCGAGGGCGTGCGCTGCGTCGGTGTCGAACCGCCCTGTTGCATTCGGCGGACCCTCGGGCACGATCTCGACGATGGCACGATGGCACGATGGCACGACGGCGCACAGGCATCGTCATCCCCCGCCGGCGCAGCGGCCCGGTCCGTCGGCTCGCCCCGGTAGCGATGATGCTGATCCTGCTCGGGGCCTGCGACGGCGCCGCAGGGGGCAGCGATCGGGCGTCGGGTACGACCATCGTCGCCGCGTCGTCAGAGCGCACCGTGCGGCTATCGGCAACGACGCCGACAACCCAGCCGTCGACGTCCCAGCCCACGACGACACAGCCGGCAACGACGCGGCGACCCGCAACGACTGCCACCGTCTCGACCGAAGCAGTGACCGCACCAGCGGCACCCGTCACGTCGCGGACGACCGCCGACTCGTCGACCACGACGCCGGCTCGCCCTCTCGAATTCGTCGACGGGAAGTTCCTCGGCATCAGCCAAGGAGTCACACTCGACGACGTCGTCGGGATCCTCGGGATCGCACCCAAACCAATGTCGCAGGTGAGCCTCGACCCCCGGGTCGAAGCATGTCCCGGAACGCCGGAGCCGAGCATCATCCAAACCGGCGGGCTGACGTTGATGTTCGAAGGCATTCCGTCGCAGCCAACGATCCTGACCAACTGGGCATACACCGGCGGTCCCGTGGCCGAGTTCACCGAGCTGGTCGCGCCCGGAGGGATCAGGATCGGTGACACCCGCCAAGCGTTCGTCGCGGCGCATCCCGACGCCATGGATCTGGTCGACGAGATGCAGATCGCCGAGGCACAGCTGCGGTTCCGGTTCGACGAACACGACACCATCGTCACGTTCGGCATCGTCGAGTGCGTCCTCGGTGACAGCAACGAAGGCGACCCTCCCGCGCAGTGAGATCCGCTGCGGATCTGGCAGCGACCGTGCAGCTCGCGTGCCGGCGTAACCGGAGGTTCCGGTCACGAGGTCGGAGCGTCGTTCGCGGAGACTCCGACGTCAGTGGGGTGCGCGATTTCGGCGAGACGCGCCGCTCTCCCATCATTCGGGCTCGTCGCTTTGCTCGCGCAGGTAACTGAGAGTGCTCGCAGCCTGTTGCCAACGACCTCCGCTGGAGCCACAGAACTTCCACAGCTCAGTCGCGGAACGCTTGTAGTGGTGGGTCAGATCGTCCAGCTCGAACTCGTCAATGTCGCCCGCGTCGACCTGCGCGAAGCCGTCACGCACGTGCTCGAGAAGCGCCCGCAGCTGAGTGCAGTACTACGTGGCGATGAGCTCCCGCGCAGCTTGTCGATCGGCCCTCTCCGCTGAACGGAGCTCCGAGTCGCCGGTCTGAGCCATAGCCGAACGCGACATCGGCAGCCGACACCCGCTTCCTCCGGCAGGGAACCATCCGCGCTGACCGCCAGCCGGCGGTCCAGGACGCAAGCGCCCAGGGTTGAAGGCGGAGTTATCGGATCGCGAGCGAACGCTGCGCCCGGGCGTCAGGCATCTCGAGCGTCAATGCTGGTGGTCGCCAGCGACGCCCAGTCGCGCGACGGTGTCAGCCAGATAGTCGACCTCGATCAGCACTGCGGGCTCGTCTCCGGCTACCCATGCGTCGTGGCCGGGCGCAATGTCGACAACTGCGGGAGCCTGCAGTTCGACGACGCAACCGTCCGGGAACTCGAAGTGCAGCGCACCGTGAGCGAGGAACCCGACGTGGGCGTGGTTGCACGTTTCTGTACCGGCCAGCGGTTGCAGGTCGACGCTCCACCGCATGCCGGGCGGGTAGATCGCTCGTTTGATGCGAGCGTCTCCGACCGCGGCAACGTCGATCTCGACCGGTCCGAATGTTTGGTGCTCGACGCCGTGCATCGCGGCGAACAAGGGCATGCGGTCATTCACGGCCGAATGCTACTCCGCGCTGTGTGGACGGGTCGGCGGACACCCCGTTTGGTGCTGAGCCGCGCATTCGAGGACCTACCGGCAAACGCCATCGGAGTGGTTGAGGGGGCGCCTGGTCCGCCCGCGACGTATGCATTGTCGTGCAACAAAGCCCTCGCTCCGCCC
>JAODBQ010000476.1 GCA_025464045.1 Ilumatobacteraceae bacterium | reverse complement strand
GGGCTCAACGGGCAGGGCAAGACCAACCTCGCCGAGGCGCTGGCCTACCTCGCCTCGTTGGAGAGCTTCCGCGGTGCGCCCACCGACGCGTTGATCCGCGTCGGCGCCGACACGGCGATCATCCGGGCGACCGTCACCCAGGACGACGGGCGCGAGGTCCTCGTCGAGCTCGAGCTGAACCGCAACGGGCGCAACCGCACCCAGGTCAACCGGCAGCGTCTCACCCGGGCACGTGAGCTGCTCGGGGTGATGCGGGTGACGGTGTTCTCGCCGGAGGATCTGGCGATGGTCAAGGGTGGCCCGGGCGGGCGGCGCGCGTTCCTCGACGTCACGTTGGTCGCGCTGGCGGTGAAGTACGACGCGCTGCGGTTGGATCTCGACCGGATCATCAAGCAGCGCAACGTGCTGCTCAAGCAGGTCGGCGGGCGCCTCGATGACGCGGCGGCGTTCACGCTCGACGTGTGGGATGCCAAGCTGACGGATGTGGGGGAGCGCTTCGGTCATGCCAGGGCGGTGCTCGTCGAACGTCTCGCGCCGATGGTCGGCGAGGCGTACGACCAGTTGGCCGAGCAACCGACGGCCGTCGGGATGCGCTACGAGCCTGCCTGGCGGACGTCGGGGCTGGCCGCGGCACTCGTCGCGGCGCGCCACGACGACGTCCGCCGCGGGGTCTCGACCGTCGGTCCCCAGCGCGACGACGTCGAGCTGTTCATCGGCGGGATGCCGGCACGCACGCACGCCTCGCAGGGCGAGCAACGGACCCTGGCGCTCGCGCTGCGCCTCGGCGCGCACCGGCTGGTCGCCGAACGGGCCGGCAGCGTGCCCCTGCTCGTGCTCGACGACGTGCTCAGCGAGCTCGATCCGCACCGTTCGACCAAGCTCCTCGCCCACCTTCCCGCCGGGCAGGTGATCCTCACGACCGCCGGCGTCCTGCCAGACGCCGCCCATCCCGACGCGATCGTGCGGATCGAAGCCGGTGCGGTGCGGACGTGAACGTCAGCCGTCATCGCGATGATCCTGACCGACCCGACGGCATGGGCGGGTTGGACGACCTCGCCGACGACGAGCTCGGCGCGGCGATCCGGCGCGGGTTCGCGACCCGCCCGGTCCCGCTGTCGGACAGCCTCGCCGGTGTCGTCCGCGCCCTGCGCAACGAGGAGCGCACCGGCAACGTCGGCGCCGGTGTCGCGGCGATGGGCGGGGTGTTCGGGCGCTGGGACGACGCGGTGGGCGCGGCCGTCGCCGCGCACGTGCAGCCGGTGAAGCTCGACGGCACGACGCTCGTCGTCGAGGTCGACGACCCGGCGTGGGCCACGCAGCTCCGCTTCCTCGAGGCGACCCTGCGGGAGCGCCTGGCCGCGGTCGCCGGCGCGGTGATCGAGAAGGTCGAGGTACGGGTGCGTCGTCGCTAGGGCGGCGCTGCCGGAGCGGCGGCGCAGAACCGTCGTCCCGAGGGCGTTCCGCCTCGCTGAGACACCCCTGCGGTAGACTGGTGGCACGTCGCGACGACGGCCGGGGCTCTCCCGCCCACTCTCCTGAGCTCGATCGTCGCCCACACAAAAGTGCAGGTCAGCCTGCACGTTCCCTGCCAGTGATCGAGGTACGAGTGCCGTCGGACGCCAAACAACCGAGTGCCAGCTATGGCGCCAAGGACATCCAGGTCCTCGAAGGCCTGGATCCGGTGCGCAAGCGGCCCGGCATGTACATCGGTTCGACCGGTCTCGCCGGCCTGCACCACCTCATCTGGGAGGTCGTCGACAACTCCGTCGACGAGGCGATGGCCGGTCACTGCACGCGCATCGGCGTCACCCTCCTGCCGGACGGCGGCTGTCGAGTGGACGACGACGGCCGCGGGATCCCCGTCGGGGAGATGACGAGCGGTCCGCACAAGGGCAAGAGCGCGGCGGAGGTCGTGCTCACCGTCCTCCACGCCGGCGGCAAGTTCGGCGGCGAGGGGTACAAGGTCTCCGGCGGCCTCCATGGCGTCGGTGTCAGCGTGGTCAACGCGTTGAGCGAGCGGCTGATCCTGGAGGTCGACCGCGACGGCAAGCACTACCGCCAGGAGTACGCGAAGGGCGGCAAGCCGCAGGGCAAGGTCGAAGTCGTCGGGCCCTCGCCTGTTCGTGGCCGCGCCTCCGGCACCACCATCACGTTCTGGCCGGACCCGGTCGTGTTCGTGGCCGAAGGCGTCGAGTTCGTCGCCCGCACCGTGCTCGAGCGGCTGCAGACGATGGCGTTCCTCAACAAGGGCCTGGAGATCGTGTTCCGCGACGAGCGTCCGGAGCACGAGCAAGACGTCACGTACGAGTACAAGAACGGCATCGTCGACTTCGTCAAGCACCTCAACACCTCCAAGGAGCCGCTGTTCTCCAAGGTCGTCCACTTCGAGGACGCAGACGCGGACGGGCAGACGCTCGACGTCGCGATGCAGTGGAACACCGGCTACTACGAGGGCATCCACGGCTACGCCAACGGCATCTCGACCACCGAGGGCGGGATGCACGTCGAGGGCTTCCGTACCGCCCTCACCACGGTGATCAACAAGTACGCGAGGACGAAGGGGCTGCTCAAGGAGAAGGAGGAGAACCTCCTCGGCGAGGACATCCGCGAGGGCATCACCGCGATCCTTTCCGTGAAGCTGCGCGAGCCGCAGTTCGAGGGGCAGACCAAGGCCAAGCTGGGCAACGTCCCGATGCGCTCGTTCGTGCAGAAGGCGACCAACGAGCGCCTGGCCGAGTGGCTGGAGGAGAATCCGACAGAGGCGGGGCGGGTCGTCAAGAAGGGCATCGCCGCGGCACAGGCCCGCATGGCCGCCAAGAACGCACGCAACGCCATCCGGCGCAAGACCGCGCTCAGCGGCGCCGGGATGCCCGACAAGCTGAAGGACTGCGGCAGCAACGATCCGGCCGAGAGCGAGCTGTTCATCGTCGAGGGCGACTCCGCCGGCGGCACCGCGGTGTCGGCGCGGGATCCGCGGACGCAGGCGATCCTGCAGATCCGCGGCAAGATCCTCAACGTCGAGCGGGCGCGCATCGACAAGATGCTCAAGAACAACGAGGTCGGTGCGCTGATCACCGCGATCGGCGGTGGCGTCGGCGAGGAGTTCGACGTCGCCAAGGCCCGTTACCACAAGGTGATCGTGATGGCCGATGCCGACGTCGACGGCAGCCACATCCGCACCCTGCTGCTCACGTTCTTCTACCGGCAGATGCGTCTGCTGGTCGAGGCCGGGTTCGTCTACATCGCCCAGCCACCGCTGTTCTCCACCGAGGTCGGCAAGGAGAAGGTGTACCTCAAAGACGACGCTGCCAAGGCCGTCTTCCTCGCCGATCGCCCGAACCACAAGAAGGACTTCAACCGGTTGAAGGGCCTCGGTGAGATGGACGACGTCGAGCTGCGCGAGACCACGATGGACGCCGACCGGCGCACGCTGCTGCAGGTCACCGTCGAAGAGGCCGCCGAGGCGGACAGCGTGATGAGCATCCTGATGGGCGAGGACGTCGAGAGCCGCAAGCACTTCATCCAGACCAACGCCAAGGACGTCCGCTTCCTCGACATCTGAGGCACGACCCTGCGCAACCCCACATGAACCACACGACACCTGAGACCGATCGAGCGCCCGCATGACTGATACGCCCACGCCACCCCCGCCCCCATTCGAACCCGTGCAGCCGGTCCAGCTCCAAGACGAGATGGAGCGCTCCTTCCTCGACTACGCGATGTCGGTGATCGTCTCGCGCGCCCTGCCGGACGTGCGCGACGGGCTCAAGCCGGTCCACCGTCGAATCATCTGGGACATGGAGGAGCAGGGCTTCCGCCCGGACCGTCCGCACGTCAAGTGCGCCCGCGTCAGCGGCGACACGATGGCCAAGTACCACCCCCACGGCGACGGCGCGATCTACGACGCGCTCGTGCGGATGGCCCAGCCGTTCTCGCTGCGCCACCCGCTGATCGACTTCCACGGCAACTACGGCAGCCCGGACTTCGGTCCTGCGGCCTCGCGCTACACCGAGTGCCGACTCCATCCGCTGGCGATGCAGCTGCTCGCCGACATCGACGAGAACACCGTCGACATGCGGCTCACGTACGACGGCTCGCACGAGGAGCCGACGGTCCTGCCGGCGCGGTTCCCGAACCTGCTCGTCAACGGCAGCCAGGGGATCGCCGTGGGCATGGCCACCAACATCCCGCCGCACAACCTCGGCGAGGTGATCGACGCGACGATCTACCTGCTCGACCATCCCGAGATCCTGGAGATGGAGCACAACGGCTCCGACGTGCTGATGCAGTTCGTCAAGGGTCCCGACTTCCCGACGGGTGGGAGCATCCTCGGGCGTGCCGGGATCATCGACGCCTACCGCACCGGTCGGGGCAGCGTGAAGATGCGCGCCACGGCCACCATCGAGGAGACCAAGAGCGGACGGATGCAGGTGGTGGTCACGGCGCTGCCCTACCAGATCAGCTGCAGCGCGATCGCCGGGCGGATCCAGGAGCTCGTCGACGGTGGCGATCTCGACGGCATCGCCGACGTCAACGACGAGACGAGCGGCAAGACCGGCACGCGGCTGGTCATCAAGCTCAAGCGCGACGCCAACGCCAACGTCGTGCTGAACAACTTGTTCAAGCTCACCCAGCTGCAGACGAGCTTCGGCGTCAACATGGTCGCGCTCGTCGATTCCGTGCCGCGCACGCTGAACCTCGCCAGGGCGCTGAGCGGCTACGTCGACCACCAGATCGACGTGGTCACGCGGCGCAGCGAGTTCCGCCTGGACAAGGCGCGCCGGCGCGAGCACATCCTCGAGGGGCGGATCAAGGCGCTCGACGTCATCGACGCCGTCATCGCCCTCATCCGCGCCAGCGAGAACCCGGCAGCGGCGAAGGAAGGCCTGATGGCCGTGCCGTTCGAGTTCAGCGAGGTGCAGGCGATCGACATCCTCGAGATGCGCCTCTCCCAGCTCACCCGGCTGAGTCGGATCGATCTCGAGACGGAGATCGGCGAGAAGCGCCAGCTCATCGCCGAGCTGGAGGCGATCCTCGCCGACGACACGCGGTTGCGCACCGTCATCAAGGACGAGCTCACCAAGGTGCGCGACGACTTCGCCACGCCGCGGCTCTGCGAGATCACCCACGACTCCGGCGAGATCGCCGACCTCGATCTGATCGACGACAAGGAGCTCGTCATCGTGATGACGGGCGCACAGTACGTGAAGGCGGTCGAGGCAACAGCGTTCAAGACCCAGGGCCGTGGCGGTCGTGGTGTCGCCGGTGCCAAGCTCAAGACCGACGACCTCGTGCGCCACGTGATCTTCACCACGGCCCACGCGTACCTGCTGTTCTTCTCCAACCGTGGGCGGGTCTACCGGCTGCGCGCGCTGGAGGTCCCCGAGCGCGAGCGCACCGCGAAGGGCATGCCGATCGTCAACCTGCTGCCGCTGCAACCGGGCGAGACGATCGAGGCGATCATCGACACACGGGACTTCGCCGGCGAGCGCCACCTGTTCTTCGCCACCCGCCAGGGCATCGTCAAGAAGACCGAGTTCCACGAGTACGACAACGGGCGGCGCGACGGTCTGATCGCGCTGAACCTGCGCGACGGCGACGAGCTGGTCAAGGTGATCGAGACCAGCGGCAGCGACGACATCTTCATGGTCAGTCGTAAGGGCCTGACGATCCGGTTCAACGAACAGGAGGTGCGCCCGATGGGCCGCGCCGCCTCGGGCGTGCGCGGGATGAAGCTGAAGGCCGGCGACGAGGTCGTCAGCGTCGACGTCGCCCGCGACGAC
>JAODBQ010000460.1 GCA_025464045.1 Ilumatobacteraceae bacterium | reverse complement strand
TGACCATGCCCATCCGGTGCGCGTCGGCGGCCGTGTACTCGCGGCCGAGGAAGAAGATCTCGCGGGCGAACTTCTGGCCGACCTGGCGGGCGAGGTACGCGCTGCCGAAGCCGCCGTCGAAGCTGGCCACGTCCGCGTCGGTCTGCTTGAACCGGGCGTGCTCGGCACTGGCGAGCGTGAGGTCGGCCACCGCGTGCAGGCTGTGGCCGCCGCCCGCGGCCCACCCCGGCACCACGCAGATCACCACCTTCGGCATGAAGCGGATCAGCCGTTGCACTTCGAGGATGTGCAGCCGCCCGGCACGGCCCGGCTCGATCGAGTCGCGGTCATCGCCCTCGGCGTACTTGTAGCCGTCGCGACCGCGGATGCGTTGGTCGCCGCCACTGCAGAACGCCCAGCCGCCGTCCTTCGGCGACGGTCCGTTGCCCGTCAGCAGCACGCACCCGACGTCCGTGCTCATCCGCGCGTGGTCGAGCGCGGTGTACAGCTGATCGACGGTCTTCGGACGGAACGCGTTGCGCACCTCCGGCCGATCGAACGCGATCCGCACGGTGCCGTGCTCGACGGACCGGTGGTAGGTGATGTCGTCGAACTCGAACCCGGGGACTTGCCGCCAACGCGACGGATCGAAGATCGCGGACACCTGCTGACTGCTCATCCGGCCATCATGGTCGACGCCGGTCGTCACCACGACACCTGCTGCTACGTTCGGGTGGTGCCCGGTCTCAGCATCTTCGGCGTCCCTGGCTTGCCCGAGATCGAACCGGGGACGGACCTCGCACCGGCGATCGTCGCCGCTGCCGCGGCCGACGGCATGCCGCTCGTCGACGGTGACGTCGTCGTCGTCACCTCGAAGATCGTGTCCAAGGCGGAGGGCCGCACGGTGGAGATCGGCGACGTCGAGCCGTCGCCGTTCGCGCTCGCGTGGTCGGCGATGTGGGACAAGGACCCGGCCGTCACCGAGATCGTGCTGCGCGAGGCGAAGCGGGTGGTGCGCCAGCTCGGCCCGGTGCTGATCACCGAGACCAAGCACGGCTTCGTCTGCGCGAACAGTGGCGTCGACCAGTCGTCGAGCGGCGCCCACGGCAGGCTCGTCCTGCTGCCGTTGGACTCCGACGTCTCCGCGCGCGGGATCCGTGCCGGCTTCGCCGAGCTCGGCATCGACGCCGCGGTGATTGTCTCGGACACGTTCGGTCGGGCGTGGCGTGAAGGCCAGACCGACATCGCCATCGGCGTCGCCGGGATCGCGCCGATCTACAGCTACATCGGGCAGGTCGATCCGCACGGACACGAGTTCCGGGTGCAGGCGATCTGCACCGCCGACGAGCTCGCCGGGGCAGCGGAGCTGGTCAAGGGCAACACGTCACGGGTGCCCGTGGCCGTGATCCGTGGCTTCGAGTGGCAGCGCGACGAGACGGTCTCGATCGCGCCCGTCCTGCGCGACCAGTCGCGCGACATGTTCCGCTAGTCGCTCGGGCGTCCAACGGCGGCGTCCTCGTCGAACGGCTCGACGGGTTGACGACCGTCGTCAGAAGTTGACGATGGTCGTCCCCACGGTGCGGCCGTTGAGCAGCTCGACGAACGCCCGCGGCGCCTCCTCGATCCCCTGGAACTCGGTCGTGCGCGGTTGCAGGCTGCCGTCGGCGATCCACGAGCCCATCCGCGCCCGCGCCTCGTCGTAGCGGTCGGCGTAGTCGAACACCAGGAAGCCCTGCATCCGCACGCGGTTGTTGACCAGCAAGCCCGGCACGCCACGTGGACCAGGACCGGGCGACGACGTGTCGTACTGGCTGACCACGCCGCAGCAGACGATCCGTCCGCCCGTCGCCATCCTGAACAGCGCGCTCTCCAGGACCGGGCCACCGGTGTTGTCGAAGTACACGCCGATGCGGTCCGGCGTCGCGTCCTTGAACGCGGTGCGGAAGTCGGGGTCGTGGTAGTCGACCGCGGCATCGAAGCCGAGCTCGTCGGTGAGCATCCGGCACTTGTCCGCGGAGCCGGCGATGCCGACGACGCGACAGCCCTCGATCTTGGCGATCTGGCCGACGATGTGCCCGACCGAGCCGGCCGCGGCGGAGACCACGACGGTCTCGCCGGCGGTCGGCCGGCCGACGGCGAGCAGCCCGAAGTAGGCGGTGATCCCGTTCGTGCCGAAGACGCCGAGCGCCGTCGCAGGATCGGTCCCGGCCGGCAGCACGTGCACGCTCTGCGCGGCGACTGCGGCGTGCTCCTGCCAACCGGTGAACGCGCTGACCAAGGTGCCCACCGCCACGTCCGGGGAATTCGAGGCGATCACCGTCGCGACCGCGCTGCCACCCATCACCCGACCGGTCTCCGGCGCACCGGCGTAGCTCGCGCTGCCTTGCAGCCCGGCGCGTTGGCCGGCGCCGATCGTGATCGCCAACGTCTTGCAGAGCACCTCGCCCTCGCCAGGCTCGGGCATCGGAGCGGCACGGACCTCGAAGTCCGACGCGGCGAGCGCGCCGGTGGGCAGCGAGGCGATGATCACCTGTCGGTTCTCGGACATGGGCGACATCATCGCCGTTCGGCGCGATCAGCTGCTGGTCGGAAGGCGCCCGGCGACCGCCGCCACGCCCTCGGTGGGGACGTTGATGTTCAGGCCGTCGATGCCGTCGTCGAGGAACTGCTCGTAGCTCACCCGGTTCTCCAAGGCACGGTCGTTCGGCCAGACCCAGATCGCGTAACCGGCGCCGTGGGCTGCGGCGATCGACGCCGGGGTCAGCACCGCCGTGGGCCCGAACCGAGGCGGGAGCTGGAGGATGCGCATCCCATCCGGCAACGTGGTGCCGCTGAGGACCCACGCCGCACTGGCGCCGAGGCCCGGCGTCACCTCGACGTTGGGAGCGAGCGTGCGGAAGACGTCGACGGTGGCGTCGTCGAACGACGTGACGACGGCGGCATCTTCGCGGTCCAGGTCGCGGAGCTCCTTGGCGAGCTCGGCAGCGGCGGCCGCGGCGGGTGCACCGCTGCCCTCGATCTCGACGTTGAGCGTCATCTCCGGGAACCGCGTGACGAGGTCGCTGAACCTGGGAATGGCGAAGTCGTCCGGCGCGTCACCCGGCGGAGGTGGCTTGGCGCCGGTGCGCATCCCGCGGTAGACGTAGGCCTCGTCGGGGTGCCCCGGCCCGACACCGTCGGCCGTGAACCAGTACGCGTTGTCCAGCGCGCTCAGGCTGGCGTAGCTCATCTCGCCGACCTTGCCGGTGCCGTTCGTCAACCGGTCGACGCTGTCGTCGTGTTGCACGACGAGCACCCCGTCGGCGGTGAGCATCACGTTCAGGTCGAGCATGTCGACGCCGGCCGCCGCGCTCTCGCCGTACGCGAAGAGCGTCGAACCCGGGTACTCGTCCTCGCCGCCGGTGTGGGCGAGGACGATCGGGCGGCCGAGCGCGAGCAATGCGGCGATGGTCGACGGTGGCGCGGGCCTGCCCGCCGCGGCGCTCGCGGCGGCGGTGGACGTCGTCGTGGCCGCGCTGCTCGATGTCGCGCTCGCGCCGGCGCTCGTCGACGCCGGCTTGCTCGCGTCCTGCAGCATCGGTGGCTCGACCTCGCCGGGCGGCCTCA
>JAODBQ010000433.1 GCA_025464045.1 Ilumatobacteraceae bacterium | reverse complement strand
TCGCGGCCTCGGTTGTGGTGGTCGTCGCGGCTTCGGTTGTGGTGGTAGCGGCTTCGGTCGTTGTCGTGGCGGCCTCGGTCGTTGTGGTCGCGGCTTGCGTGGTGGTGGTGGCTGCCTCGGTCGTGGTCGTCGAGGGCTCGGTGGTTGTGGTGGTGGCGGCCGTGGTTGTGGTGGTGGCGGCCGCATCGGTCTGGAACGACAGGATCGCGCCGTACAGGATGCCTTCCGTGTCGAGCCCCGCGTTCGTCGTGCCGACGGCGCGGAAGTAGTACGTCGTGCCGGGGGTCAGCCCCGACAGTGCGGCAGCCACCGCAGTGGTGTTCGTGGCCGGAGACGGCGTCGCCGCCGCAGTCGTGAACGTCGTCAGCGTCGGGCTCGTGCCCCACTGGAACGATGTCACGGTCGAGGTCATGCCAACGGTGAGCGTGCCGTTCAGCGTGCCAGTCGTCTGCATCACACCGGTCGCGGCGAGCGTGGTCACCGTCACCGCGGAGGACCAACTGGAGATGTTTCCCGCAGTGAACGTGCCGCCGATCGCGGCCAGCAGAGCGATGTCCTCGTTCGCGTCCTGGTCGTTGAGATCGGCGATGACGTTTGCAGATGTCTGCCCGGCGGCGATCTCGGCGTTGTAGAACTCCGTCGCGGTCATTCCCGCGCAATACGAGCTGAAGAAGTCGGCCTTGCCGGCAACCGTCCAGTTCAGAGCGATCGGTGTGCTGCCGTTGTAGGGCAGGCCCTCGGCGTCACCGCCGGGGATGATGTCTCCCCAGTACTTGTTGTTGGGCGCATACGAGAACGTCGAGTCGTATACCGCTGGGTTGGCCGAGCCGTTCGGGAGGTCGTGACCTCCGTGGCCGCCTTGCTGGACGGCGTTCTGGTTGACTGTGATCTTTCGATACGGGTTTGTCGTGCTGTGGGTGCGGTGGCAGATCGTGATCTTGGCCGACGCGGCCTCTGCCGGAGCCGAGGAACCGGGCATCAGCCACGCGGCCGCGCAGACTGCCGCGCCGGCGACAACGATCGCGACGCGTCGATGGCCGCGCGTCGGCGCAGTGGTGTTTCTGCCCGTGGATGTGCGGACACCCGCGCCGCGGCGCGCTAGCCCGAACTTGCGATTCACATGTGCCTCACATCCCGATGAGCCGCTCGCGCGGCCGTGTCCCTGATCAACCGTCCTGTGCGGATGACGATGTGCACGAAGGCTTCGTCAACTGCAGGCGTCACCGCCGTCGGACCAACAAGGCTTCGGCAGGTCTGGTGAGGACTTGAGTCGCGTCTGTCGTCGCTCAGGTCGCGGGTGACCCGTTCAGCGCATCAAGCGCTCTCAACAACACCGCGAGGGCCGAGCAGACAGCCTCGAACTCGGCGTGACCGAGCTGGGCGGTGAGTCGCTCGGCGAATGCAGCGAGACCTGCGCGGTCCCGAACGTGCGGCTCGCGCGTCGCAGTCCGGGAGTGCGTCGCAGTCCGGAGTCCCGCAGACCGACGTCGGCTGGCTGCACTTGCTCGCGCCGGGCGCGGAGGAGCTCGGCCAGTTCGGAGCGTTCGTGCACCGCCCAAGCTTGCCATCATTCCGGAACGGCGACCATGGCCCCCGCATTACCAGGATCGAGCCGGTCTTCCTCTCTGTGTCCGCCGACGAGAGGATGATCTCCATGACCAACACACTCACGACCGCACTCCCCTCACTCCCGGCCGCTGGACGCTCGACTCGAACCATTCGTCTGTGGGGTTGACGATTCGCCACCTCGGTGTCTCCAAGGTACGTGGACGTTTCGCCCGGTTCGACGCCGACGTCTACGTGGGCGCATCACTCGACGACACCTCGGTCACGGCCATGATCGACCTGGCGTCGATCGACACCGGCAACAGCGATCGCGACGCGCACGTCTCCTCGCCTGACCTGATCGACGTCGCGCGTCGTCCATCAATGTTGTTCCGGTCCACCCGCATCACCGGCAGCGGCAACGACTGGACGGTTCTCGGCGATCTCGCAATCGGCGATGTGACGCAGTCGTTCACCATCGCCGTCGATTTCGGTGGCGTCGAGTCGTTTCCCGGTGGAGGACCACGCCACGCCGGGTTCGAGGCCAAGGGTGAGTTCCGTCGCAAGGAGTTCGGGATCGACATCGCGATGCCGCCGGGCGTGAGCGGCGTGATGCTGGGCGACGTCGTCAAGGTCGAGCTCGACATCCAGCTGGTCGAACCGGACACGACGGCACTCTGAGCCGCCCCATCGCCCGAGACGCCTCGAACGGATCCGCCCGGTTCGGTCGGAGGACTTCGTTGCTGTTCGACGCGCACGGTCCGAAGGAGACGCGCACGACCGAAGGAAAGGCTCAATGAACCATACGCCCAACTACCGGATCAGCCAAGACTCGATCGATGCTGTCGCGTTCACGGTCGATCTACTCGCCCACGACATCGCAGCGATCCTCGAGCTGTCCGATGATGCCGGCAGGACCGTTGCATCCACGACCTCGACACTCGCCGCGCACAGCGCAGCCGCCGAGGCGCTCGCCCGGGTCAGTGCGATCCACTACTCGCTTGCCCGGTATCGCCGACCCGACGGCCTCCGGCGGTGGCCCCCACCGTGCCGATCGTCACCCTCCGGCACCCCAGCGACTTCGATCAGCACCAGCTCGCAGGAGGATCGACGTGCAACCTGACGGGAGCGTCAGATTTCCCCGCCCGCTCGCATTCGTGCTCCCCGGCGGCGGAGCGCTCGGCGCGTACCAAGCAGGCTCCCTGCTCGCATTCGCCGAAGCAGGTTTGAAACCCGACCTTCTGATCGGCGTTTCGGCTGGCGGACTCAACGCCGCCCACACCGCGTTCCATCCCGGGCCGACAGGCGCACGCGATCTCGTCGGACTCTGGAGGCGGCTCGCACGACGCGACATCCTGCCGATCACGGCTCGCTCCGCGTTGGCCGGGCTCACCCGTCGCCGATCATTCGTGGCCGACAACGCTGCCCTGAACAAATTCATCGCCAGCCACCTTCCTGCGAACGACTTCACCGAAGCGCAGATTCCATTGGCGATCGTTGCCACCGATCTCGCCACCGGCGATCCGATCGTGATGCACTCCGGCGAACTGACAAGCGCGTTGCTGGCCAGCGCCGCGCTGCCTGGCATCTACCCGCCGATTGTACGCGACGGTCGGGTCCTCATCGATGGCGGGGTCGTGGCCAACGTCCCGCTCGGCGCGGCCCGCCAGCTGGGAGCGAGGACCGCGCTTGTGGTGCCAGTCCCGAAACCGGCAGTGAGCGCCGGTCCGCTGGGTCCCCTCGAGATGCTGATGCTCGGCGCCTCGCTCGGCATCGAGGAGCAGAGCCGACTCCGAATAAAGCACCCGCCCGACGGAATGCTCACCATTGACATTCCGACGGAAATCAGCCCGGTGACGACCCTCGACTTCAGTCACGGCGACGAGTTGAGCCGCCTCGGCTACATCCGAACGAGACAATGGTTCGAGCACGACGGATTCGATCCCCTCGACACACCTGAGGGACGCGCGGCGTGAATCCCTTCGCCGCTCTTGTGCTGTTCGCATTGTTCGCCGCGGACGCCGCCCGTCGCGGGCCCACTCCATGGGCCGAATGGACGCTGCGCACCGCGCCGGTCTGCCGCCGCTCACGCTCCGCGAGCAGCGAGGAGTTCCGTCGATGAGATCTCCCGGCACCACCATCGACGCGACCCCCAAGACCGACGCGCGGCACCGCACCAGCCCACGACAGCAGGACCACATGCAGAACTGCGCGTGGCTCACCACTGACGAACTCGAGGGCGACGTCACGCTCGTCACGATCGGCTCGACAGGAACTACGACACCCTCAGCCCACCAGGAACTCTGCGACGCGCTCTACGACATCGCCGCCAAGCAGACGCGTCATGCCGTGATCCTCGCTGGGGACTGGTCCGCGCTGGATCATGGCCCCGCCGGACAACTCGACCCGCCGCTCGGTGACCTCATCGGCCGCGTGATCATCGCGATTGACATCTGTCCCCACGTCGTCATCGCCGCAGTAGGCGGCAGGCTCGGCGCCCCGAGCGCCACCGTCGCATTGTCGTGCGACATCGTCATCGCCAGCGGCTCGTTCGTGCTCGATTCGCACATCCGGCTCGACGACGTCGAGTTCGAACCGAACGGTTACTACGGGCTCCGGACCCGTCGAGTCGTCACCTCGGCTGCATTGACCAACACCGACATCGACGCCGAGTCCGCACGCGCGGCCGGGCTGGTCCACCGCAGGGTTCCCCACGCCTCCCTGATCAACAGCGCTCACACGATCGCCCGCCACGCCGCGACGGGCCGGCCACACGGCGACCCGATCCACAAACGGAACCTGCGGCGCGTCGGCACACCCCGAGTACACACCGCCAACGCCCAACCCGATGCCGATCCCAGCGACCCGTCGCCGCTCGAGAGGCCAGCCCGAGGAGCTACCGCCATGTCCACCATCTCTCTCAACACACTCGGCATCGCCGAGTTCTCGCTCCCCTCAGCGAGCGACCCGACCGACCGAACCCGCGAAGTCCGAGATCTCACGATGGCACTCCGCTCGATCGCAGACGACGATGAAACCAGAGCCGTCGTGCTGAGAGCCGGCCCGACGAACCCAACCCAGGAGACGCTTCACAGCGAGGGGTTCGATGGCGATCCGCGTTCCGGGCGTGACCTGATCGAACTGTTGACAAACTTGCCGGCGGCCGTGATCGCCTCGATCGACGGTGAAGTTGCCAGTCCGCTGGAACTGGCGATCATCCTCGCCGCCGACATCGTCATAGCGTCACCGCGCACACGATTCCGGTTCGGACCGGACTCCGTCATGGCCGCCACGAATCTCGGTCTGTTGAACGACGGGCTCGACCTCATCACCCGTCGATCGCTGGCATGGCTGATGCTGACCGACGCGTCCTACACCGCCGAGGAAGCCGAACGAGTCGGCTTCGTCACCCGCGTGGCCGTCGACGAACGACTCGACATCGAGATCGACTGGGTCGTCGGGCGACTCAACGCGCTCGGGCTGAGCCG
>JAODBQ010000413.1 GCA_025464045.1 Ilumatobacteraceae bacterium | reverse complement strand
GAAGATCTGGACGAGCTTCGCCGCCGTCGCCGACTACTGCTACCTGATCTGCCGCACCACCACCGAGGGCCCGCCGCACGCCGGCATCAGTGAGATCGTCGTGCCGATGGACACGCCCGGCATCGAGGTCCGCCCGATCAAGGACATGACCACCAACCGGCACTTCTGCGAGGTGTTCTTCACCAACGTGCGCGTGCCCGCCGAGAACTTGGTCGGGACCGAGGGCGGGGCGTTCAAGCAGACGATGCGCCAGCTGGAGCACGAGCGCGGCGGCATCGACCGGCTGCTCAGCAACCACTCGCTGTACCGCGAGGCGCTCGCCCTCGCGGACACGTCCGACCCGGTCGTGCGCAACGAGGTGGCGGCGCTGGAATCGGCCTACAAGATCGGCCGGATCCTGGTGATCCGCGAGGTCCTCAAGCAGGCACCTGCCGGTTTCTCGGCGGCCACGAAGTGCTTCTGCACCGAGCACGAGCAGCGGGTCGCCGAGTTCGTCGGGCGCACGCTCGGCGCCCAGGCGACGCTGTGGGACCAGACCACCCGCGGCATCGCCTACGCACCCGGCTACACGATCATGGGCGGCACGTCGAACGTGATGCGCAACATCCTCGGCGAGCGGGTCCTCGGCCTCCCCCGCTGATCGCCGGCGGCCTCACAGGTTGCCGACGGCCACCTTGGCGAGCGCCTCGGAGATGGGCAGGTTGGTCTCGTCGTCGTTGTCGAAGTTCGAGTACTGCACGAACACGGTGTGCCCGTTGGCGACGGCGTAGACCGCGGCGAGGCCGCTGGTGAAGCCGCGATCACCGATCCCCGTGGCGTCGACGGCGTCACCGACCTGGGTCTTGGCATCGTCGAACGCCTCGGCCCGGTCCCAGACGGTGACACGCACGGAGGTCAGCGGCGACTCGGCGTCCAGCCACGTGCACGCGGTGTAGGCGCCGTACTGCGTCTGCTGAGGCGTCTCGGCCTGTGGATCACCGAACGCGGTCCCGGTGGCCGTGGCGATGTCACCCGGGGTCAGCAGCGAGCACGCGTCGGCGGCGGGGGCCGCCGCGTTCGAGGTGTCCGCCGTCGCACCCGGCTGCTGCCCGCTCGCGGTGTCGACGGTGTCACCACCCGGGGCGCCGTCGCTCGAACCAAGGGTCGATGCGGACGACGACGCTGAGGATGTCGACGTCGCCGCGCCTGGCGTGACGGACACGGTCGCGGCTGTCGCGCTGGGCGCGGGGCTCGACGACGAGGACGAACTGGAGCAGGCAGCGAGCACGAGGAAGCCAACGAGCAGCGGGCCTGCACCGTGGAGTGGGCGGGGACGAGGCATGCGACGGAAGCTACCCAGGCGGACGTACTCGGAACCCGCGCGCCGCCACCGCACGTTCGATCGGCGTCGGACGTCCTCACCGAACTGGTCATCACGCCACCGAGCGAGCCTCCGCCGGATCATGACCAGAACTGGCAGACCTTCGGCGACGTGGCGCTGAACAGCTGCGCCCCAGTCGGATTCGGCTGGCGACTCACGACCGGGGCACACGCTGTTGGGGGAGTGCTGCGCCCCTGCCCGCCTTCGCCGCGGTCCAAACATTCGTTGCCGCGGTTCGGGCGAAAAGCTGTCGGTCAGGAAGGCTGCTGGAAGGACGGGCCGCCGGTGCCGCCGATCGGCCCGTAGGTGTTCTCGAAGGCGTCGACGTTCTCGGCGATCGCTCTCGCCAGGGTGAAGATCACCGAGGTCGGGATCTTCACGCTGGTGACCCTCGCGACCGGCACGACCAGGCCGTCGGTCGCGTCCTGCGGGGCACCGGCGACACCGAAGTCCAGCGTGAACTCGAAGGGCGTGTGCCAGACCCTGGCGACGTTGGCGTAGAGGATCGGCTCGTCCGACGACGCCGGCGGGAACTCCACCCGCGCCTCCTGCGATGCCACGCCGCCACCATAGCCGCCGCCGGCAGCCCTCGATCGGCCGTCGTCAATGGCAGCCGCCGCTCGGCATCCGCCGCTCGGCATCCGCCGATCGGCGATCGACGGGCTCGGCTCAGATCCCGCGTCGCCGGCGTGGCATCCGTGCGAGCACGATCAACGTCAGCACCCCGGCGACGAGCACGGCTGCTCCTGCGGTGGCCACCTCGCCCGTGCGGGAGCCCGTGACGGGCAATGTGATCCGCGTCGGTTGCGACGCAGGCACCGGCGGCGTGGTCGTCGGCACCGCGACGGTCGATGCCGGGCCCGTGTCAGGGACCGTCGTCGCCGCGGCCGTCGTCGTGGGGGCTGCCGTCGTCGTGGTCGTCGGTGCGAGCACGGCACAGCCCGGTGCGGTGATCACGTTCGAGTCGAGCGTGACCGCGCCGTTGCGGGCCAGCAACCGGCCGGTGATCGTCGCCGCAGTCTCGGCGCTGATCGAGGTCAACGCCATGATGGTGCCGACGAACGTCGAGCCCGTGCCGAGCGTGGCCGAGCTCCCGACCTGCCAGTACACGTTGCACGGGTCAGCGCCGTTGATGAAGGAGACGACGCTGCTCGACGCGGTGATCAACGTGCTCGCGGACTGGAACACGAACACCGCGTTCGGGTCGCCTTGCGCGTCGAGCGTGACCGTGCCCGTCAGCCCGAGCGTCGGACCGCCGTAGACCCCGGCGACGAGCACCATCCCGGACAGGTCGGCGCCGACCGAGGTGACCGGGATCCGCCCGGCCGCGTCGTTGTAGGAGTCGGTGAGGTCCGTCTGGGCGAGGTTGGCGACCGCGTCCGCAACATGGATCACCCCGTTGACCAGGCCGGGCGGGAAGCCGGTCACCGCCGAACCGGGGCTGACTCCGAGGTCGCCGGTGATCACCGAGGGTCCCGTGTTCGTGACCGTCTGGCCCGCCAGGACAGCGAAGCTGGTCGCCGCGCCGAGCCCGACAGGCGGCTGCGCCGCGCCCGCCGAGCCCACACCGATCATCGACACACCGGCCACCGCGACGCCGGACACCAGCAATCGGATGCGGACGAACCTTCGTACCGTCATGGAGCTGCCTCGAAGGACGACTGCGACCGGGACCGAGACCCGGCGGCGTTCAGCGGTGCCACCACGCGCTGACGTCAACACCCTACGCAGAGTGTGGACAGATCGTCTCGGAGTG
>JAODBQ010000383.1 GCA_025464045.1 Ilumatobacteraceae bacterium | reverse complement strand
CGCCGACTGGGATGCCCGGCCCGTCGTCGGCGACGGTCATGCGGATCAGATCGTGTTGTCGGTCGATGGTGACGTCGATCCGTGACGTCGCGTGCTCCTCGCTGTTGTGCATCAGGTTGCGAACGAGTTTGCGGAGTTGGTCCTCGTCGCCGACGAGCATCGCTGGGGAGGCGAGCTCATGAACGGCGACGACCAGGTCCTCCCGGCGAACCTCGGCTACGAGGCCCATGGCGATGTCTGCGAGATCGACTCGCTCGTGGTCGACCTGGGAGGGTTCCCGGTCGGTGCGGGCGAGCGTGAGCAAGTCCTCGGTCAGCCGTTGGAGCCGTTCGACGTCTCCGAGCGTGTCGTTGGCGACCGTGATCCAGTGCGTTCGTTGCGGATGTGTGATCGAGATCTCGAGGTCGGCTCGAAGGGCTGCGAGCGGGCCCCGTAGTTCGTGGCTGGCGTCAGCGACGAATCGCTTCTGGCGTTCGACCGACGTGTCGAGACGGGCGAGCGTGAGGTTGACGGTCGTCGCGAGTTGTCCGATCTCGTCGTTGGTGACCGCCGGCGGTACCCGTCGATGCAGGTCGTGTGCCGTGATCTCGGCCATCGTGTTGGTGATCGCACGAACTGGGCGAAGCGTGCGTCCGACCCCCCACCAGGTGACTCCCGCGACGACTGCGACCAGGGCGGGCACCCCGACGATCAATGCGGCCATGATCGAGGTGACGGTCTCGTCCGCTCGCGTGAGGCTCTCGCCTGCGTAGACGATGACCTCGCGTCCGGCAGTTGTTGCCCGCAGCGCGACGATCCGCATGTCGTTCGAGTCGTCGAGAGCGACGACGACCGCCGTGAACGCCACCGCTGCGGGGCCGGTTGGTCGTCGTGTCGAGATGGCGGGTTCACCCTCGATGTTCGCGGTTGATGCGATCACGGTGCCGTCCATGTCGACGACTTGGACAAGCGCCGATTCCTCTCCGGGCAGCGCGAGGCGTCGCGGGAGGGTGCCGCCGATGGCCAGCGATGCCACATCCCGCGCTCGCAGGGTGGCTGCGGTGGTCGCGGCACCGTCGAGACGAGATCTGAGGAGCGTCAGCAGCACTGAGGCCCCGATCGTCAATGCCAGCCCGACGCTGATCGCGGCCACGATCGCGATGCGGGGTCGCAGACCGATCCGACGAGTCCGCATCTCAGTCGCGATCGTTGACGAGTCGGTACCCGGAACCCCGGACGGTCCGCAGGCTCTGAGTGCCGAACGGTCTGTCGAGCTTGCGTCGGATGTTCGAGATGTGGACTTCGATGACGCTCGGGTCGCCGTCGTAGGCGAAGTCCCAGGCGTGTTCGAGCAACTCGACCTTGGGGACGACATCGCCGAGACGGCGGGCGAGGAACTCGACGATCGCGAATTCCTTCGAGGTCAGGACGATGGCGTGTCCTTGACGACTGCACGTCCGCTTGCCAGGGTCGATGACGAGGTCGCCAACGATGATCTGAGTCGGCCGTTCGCCGGCGCCTCTGCGCAGCAGCGCACGAACGTGAGCGACGAGCACGACGAACGAGAACGGCTTGGTGACGTAGTCGTCGGCGCCGGTGTCCAGAGCCTCGGCCTCATCGAGGTCACCGTCCTTGGCGGTCAGCATCAGGATCGGGGTCCAGTTCCCCGCCTCGCGGATACGAGCGCAGACCTGGAACCCGTTGAGCTTGGGCAACATGATGTCGAGGACGATCGCGTCGTACGCGGCTTCGGCTGCCATCCAGAGACCCTGCTCGCCGTCGAGCGCGTTGTCCACGGAGAAACCCTCGGCTTCGAGCCCGCGACGCAGCGTGGCCGCCAGCCGCTTGTCATCCTCGACAACGAGCACTCGCACCCCCTCAGCGTGGCAGACCGAAGCTGAAGCGGACCTGAAGTCGTCCTACAGGTTGCTTCGGGTCAGCTCAAGGTGATCGAGCGCATTGTTCGATTCATCGGTTGGATCGTCCAGCTGAGACACAGACAAGGACCCCGTCCCATGACATCACGATTGAAGAAGGCGAGCTACGCAACCATCGCCGGAATCGGTCTGTTCGCCGGCGCAGCAGGGATCGCTGCCGCTGGAAGCGGCACCTCCATCCCGACGCCGTCCCCGCCAACCATCACAGTCCCCGCAGCCCCCGCACCTCCCGCGGCTCCCAGCGCGACCACAGGGGGTGTCACGACCACGCCCGAGGCGCACAACGCGGCGGATGCGTCCGGCACTCCCGAAGCGCCGGACGCAGCGGAACCGAACGACGCCGCCGACGCACCGGAGGCGAACGACGTCGCCGACAGCGCAGCCGACGAAGCGAACGGCGTCGATTGCGCCGATGGCATCGACGCGAAGAGCGGAGCGAGCTGCGATGGCGGACCTGCGGCGAATCAGGCCAACGATCCGACCGAAGCGGGACAGCCAGCCGAAGTCAACGGCTGACAACCCATCAACAACTGAGGCGGAGGACGTACCGGTCCTCCGCCTCGGCGCGCCATTCGGCAGCCCGGGGTGCTCGCCACCTGGCGACACGGTCGGCTCAGGGCCGCAGTGCCAGCTTGCCGACGGTAGCGCGAGCCTCCAGTTCGGCGAGCGCCTTCGGCCCCTCGGCCAGCTCGTAGATGGTGGGCTGGCCGGGTTCGAGCACCCCGGCCGCGAGGAGCGCGAACAACTCGCCCACGACCTCGCCGAACATCTGCGGTGCGGCCTGGATCAGGACGCCGATGTTCAGGCCGATGATGTGGATCTGGTGCTTGTAGACCAGGTCCCAGTTCGTGATCGCGGCGTCTCCGCCGGCCACGCCATAGATGACGACTCGGCCGGTGACCCGCTTGGTCGCGGCCAGACTGGCGTCGAGGGTGGCGCCGCCGACTGACTCCAGCACCAGGTCGGCGCCCGCGCCACCGGTCAGCCGCAGGACGTCGGCGGCGATGTCGGTGCCGTGGGAGTCGATGACGTGGTCGGCGCCGAGTGCCCGTACCACTTCGTGCTTGCCCGGCGAGGCCGTGGCGATCACCGTCGCGCCGTAGTGCTTGGCCATCTTGACCGCGCACTGGCCGGTCGCGCCGGCAGCCGCGTGGATCAGCACGGTCTGCCCTGCGGCGACGCCGCCCAACGGCTTGAGCGCCGCCAGCGCGGTCGGCCAGTTCACGACCAAGCCCAGCGCCTGCTCGTCGGCCCAGCCGTTCGGCACCGGCAGCGCGCCGCGCGCAGGCAGCACCATGTACTCGGCGAAGGCGCCGCCGTTGATGCCGACGCCGACGACGTGGGTGCCGAGCTCCAGCTCGTCGACCTCCTCGCCAACGGCGGTGACTTCACCGGCGCCCTCGATGCCCGCCAGGTACGGCGGGTGCGGGCCGTCTGCGAACGTGCCGCGTGCCTGCGAGATGTCGACGA
>JAODBQ010000358.1 GCA_025464045.1 Ilumatobacteraceae bacterium | reverse complement strand
ATCGTGTCGAAACCGCCGGGCACGGCGGCCTTCGCGTCGGCCAGCCAGTCGTGCGGCGAGCGCTCGAGCACCTCGTCCGCACCGAGCGCCTTGCAGGCCTGCATCTTGCCGGCCGAACAGGTGACCGCGACGCGTGCACCGACCGCCTTCGCGATCTGGATCGCCGCCGTGCCGACCCCTGACGCGCCGGCGTGCACGAGCGCCCAACGACCACTCGTCAGGCCACCCTGCAGCACGAGCGCATCCCACGCGGTGAGGAACACCTCGGGGATCGCGGCGGCGTCCTCGGTCGCCACCGAAGCAGGGATGGCCAGCAGCTGGCGCTCGTGCACGGCGATCCGCTCGGCGTAGGCGCCGCCGGCCTCGATCGCCATCACCCGATCGCCGATCTTCCACATCCTCGCCCGGCTGCCGAGCCCGCTGACGATGCCGGAGAACTCCATCCCGGGGATCTCGGGGGTGATCCCTCGCGGGTCGGCGTACCCGCCCATCCGCTGCAGCACGTCGGCGCGGTTCAGCGCGCCGGCGACGATGTCGACGAGCACCTCGTCCGGCGCGGGCGTGGGATCGTCGACGTGCTCGATGGTGAGCACCTCTGGTCCGCCATGGTTGTGGAGCACGACTGCCTTCATCGGCGCAGTCTCACACGGCCCGCGCCGCTGGTTCAGGCCGGACGAACGATGCGGACCTCCCCCGCCACCGGGTCGATCTCGACCTCGGTGCCGTCGGGGATCTCGGCGAGCGCGCCGGCGGCGCCGACCACCGCCGGGATGCCGAGCTCGCGAGCCAGCACCGCGGCGTGGCTGAGCGGGCCGCCCTCGGTCGTGACCACGCCACCGGCGAGCGAGAGCACGAGGTTGTACGCCGGGGTGGTGCTGGTCACGACGAGGATGTCGCCGGGTTCGAGCTTGTCCAGCGCCTCCTCCGGCGAGCGGGCGACGCGCGCCGTGCCGCGGGCCGACTGCGTGCCCACACCCGTGCCGTGCAGGTTGCTGGCCGCCGCCAGCGCATCGGGGCCCATCGCCATCTGCGAGCGCACCGTCTGCACCATCCCGACGAGGTGGGCCAACGGCGCCGGCAGCGTGTCGAGCGGCGGTGCCGGTTCAGGATCGCCGATCGTCTTCGGCGCGGTGAACCCGGCGGACTCGACCCGCGCCGCACCGCGCGTGGCGAGCGCGTCGGCGCCTGGACCGTCGACGGAGCGTCGTGCGGCACGCAGCTCGTCGGGTGTCAGCTCGAGCGCGTGCTCCGCGGCGTGCGCCCGACCGGCGGCGACCATCCGTCGCCCGAGCTCGAGCAGCGCGAGCCGCAGCAGGCCGAGCGGCCACTCGGCGGTGTTCGGACCGTTGTCGTCGCGCAGGTCCATCGCCTCGCGGGCCTGGCGCAGGACCTCGTCGAAGCGGTCACGATGCTGTGGCGGGACGCGGTCGCGGACTGCCCCCGTCTGTGCCGAGATCGCCGCTGACGTGTCGCGCGGCTCGGCGTTGAGGATGCCGGCGAGCACGAGGTCCGGCCGTTCGCCGAGCGTGACGCCGTCGAGGTCGTAGCGCGAGAACAGCTGCGCGCTGCGATAGCGCAGGTAGGCATCGACCGCCGCGGACCCCTCCGGGGAGAGCGCGCGCACGTCGTCGAGCGAGGCCGGCGTCGCCCCGTGCCGTTCGACCAGCTCGCGGATCCGGCGCAGCTGCCGTCCCGGTTCGGACGTCGACGGCGAGGCACCTTCCAGCAGCGGCAGCAGGTCGGCCGGACCGAGCCCCCACTGCCGTCCCTCGTAGAGGTACTGGCCGAGCGGGCCGAGGTCGTAGCCGTGGAGCCAGAAGTGGAGCTCGAAGTTCGTGATGCAGTGGTCGAAGCACGTCACGGCGTGCACCGCGACGTCGACGTCGTCGAGCGCCGTGAGGTCGACGTCCTGCAGCGCCAGGTTCTGGGACTCGACGCGGGCCCGACCGCCGTTGCGCCAGTCCGCGATGACCTTCGTCCACGGCTCGTCGGTCAACGTCGACGCGGCGGTCTTCGTCCGCGCCCGCATCGTCGGATGCAGTCGCGCGACCGCCTTGAGCACGAATGCAGGCGGCAGCTTGCGTGGCGGCTTGTCGGCGCCGAACAGCGGTCGGAGCCGGGTGTAGAAGTGGCCGTGCACGAAGCGCACGTCGAGCGTGTCGATCGGCGCGCCGAGGTCGCGGAACATCCGCCGCATCCCCGCGGGCATGCTCGCCGTCATGATCGCCTGCATCAGCGGTGTCGTCCCGCCCGGCGAGTGGGACATGTCCAGCGCCCACTGCCCGGGCGCGTCGATGGTCCACGTCGGTGCCCCCACGCGCGCCACCGTAGAGGACGCGACGAACCGGACGCGCCGGCGAACGGTTTCGTGGCGAGGTCGTCCGCCCAGCTCGTACCATCGCGCCATGACGGAGATCCACGCCACCGCGATGCCCTTCGCGCACACGATCGCCAGCGTCGCCGAGCTGCGCGAGCTCTACCGCCCACCATCGAAGCTGGTGGTCGACAAGGAGCGCTCCGAGATCGACGAGGCCTCGGCACGGTTCATCGCGCGCAGCCGGTTCCTCGTCGTCGGCACGCACGACGCCGCCGGCCGAGCCGACGTCTCACCGCGCGGCGGGCCGGGCGGGTTCGTCCGGGTGCTCGATCCTCGACGGCTCGTGATCGCCGACCTCGGCGGCAACAACCGGATCGACACGCTGCAGAACATCGTCGACACCGGCCGCATCGCGCTGCTGTTCGTCGTGCCCGGCAGGAGCGAGACGGTGCGGGTCAACGGCGCCGGGTGGGTCACCACCGATCCGGAGATCCTCGCCTCGTTCGCCATGCCCCGCCTCCCCACGGCGGCCATCGGCGTGCAGGTGGAGGCGACGTTCATCCACTGCGCGAAGGCGTTCCGTCGGGGCGTGATGTGGGAGCCGGAGGCGTGGGCGGAGCTCGCCGACGCGCCCGACGCCGCGGACATCATCGCCTGCCAGGGCCTCGTCGAGGCGCCCGCCGACGTGGTCCGCGGCCACCTTGCGGCGGATTACGACGCGGCACTGGCCTGGGAGGCCGGCGGGGACTGATCCGCGCCGGCCCCCGGGTTCAGCCGTGCGCCAGTTCGCGGTCCGCCATCTTCGCCTGGAGGCGCGTGTCGAGGGTGTCCAGGAAGTCCTCCGTGCTCAGCCACGGGGCGTCCTTGGAGATCTGCAGGGCGAGATCCTTGGTCATCTCACCGGCCTCGACGGCCTCGACGCAGACCTGCTCGAGCGCGTCGGCGAAGGAGACGACGTCCGGCGTGTCGTCCATCTTGCCGCGGTACTTGAGACCCTGCGTCCAGGCGTAGATCGAGGCGATCGGGTTCG
>JAODBQ010000308.1 GCA_025464045.1 Ilumatobacteraceae bacterium | reverse complement strand
AGGTCCTCGGTGGTGTGTCGGGCTTCAAGCTGCACGAGGACTGGGGCACGACACCGGCGGCGATCGACGCCTGCCTGACCGCCGCGGACATCAGCGGTGTCCAGGTGGCGATCCACACCGACACGCTCAACGAGGCCGGCTACGTGGAGTCGACGCTCGCCGCGATCGCCGGACGTTCGATCCACACGTACCACACGGAGGGCGCGGGCGGCGGCCACGCGCCCGACATCATCACCGTCGCGTCGCAACCCAACGTGCTCCCGTCGTCGACCAACCCGACCCGCCCGCACACCGTCAACACGCTCGCCGAGCACCTCGACATGCTGATGGTCTGCCACCACCTCAACCCGACGGTTCCCGAAGACCTCGCGTTCGCCGAGAGCCGCATCCGCCCGTCGACGATCGCCGCCGAAGACGTGCTCCACGACATGGGCGCGATCTCGATCATCGGCAGCGACTCCCAGGCGATGGGCCGCGTCGGCGAGGTCGTGCTGCGCACCTGGCAGACCGCGCACGTGATGAAGCGCCGCCGCGGTCCTCTGCCCGGCGACACGACCGCGGACAACCGCCGCGCCCGCCGCTACGTCGCCAAGTACACGATCTGCCCGGCGGTGGTCAACGGCATCGACGACGAGGTCGGCTCGGTGGCGATCGGCAAGCTCGCCGACGTCGTGCTCTGGGACCCGCGGTTCTTCGGGGTCCGGCCGCACCTCGTCATCAAGGGCGGGATGATCGCGTGGGCGGCGATGGGCGATGCGAACGCGTCCATCCCGACGCCGCAACCCGTGCTGCCGCGGCCGATGTTCGGTGCGTCGCCGCGTGCCGCCGCGGCGACGAGCGTCAACTTCGTCGCCCACGCGGCCCTCGCGGACGGCTTGTCCGGGCGGCTCGCGCTCGGCCGCCGGCTCGTTGCAGTCCGCAGCACCCGTCGACTCGGCAAGGTCGACCTGCCGGAGAACGACGCGATGCCCTCGATCACCGTCGATCCGGACACGTTCGCGGTGCGCATCGACGGCGAGCTGATCGAGGAGCAACCCGTCACCGAGCTGCCGATGGCGCAGCGCTACTTCCTCTTCTGACGCACCCATTTCTGATGCACCCATTTCTGATGCACCCATGATCGGCTCGTGATGCACGCCGCGGTGCTGCTGCTGGCCGACGGCCGCCTGCCGACGGGCGGTCACGCCCACTCGTCCGGGACGGAGTCGGCGGTCGCGATCGGCGACGTCATCGATCTGCCGACGTTGCGCACCCACGTCCGCCGCCGCCTGGCCACGACGGGGCTCGTCGACGCGGCCTTCGCCGCAGCGGCGTGCGCCCAGGCCGACGGCACCGCGGTCCGCTGGCGCGCGCTGGCAGCGGAGCTGATGGCCCGCACGGGTTCGCCGAAGCTGCGCGAGGTCTCGATCACGCTCGGTCGACAGCTGCTGCGCACCGGCCGGCGGGCGTGGCCGTCGCCGCGGTACGACGTCGTGCACGACGCGCTCGGCGGCGCGGTGCCGCAACCACTGGTGATGGGGCTCGTGGTCGCTGCCGCCGGCTGCTCCCCCGCCGACGCCGCCCTCGTCGAGCTCCACCACCTGGTCGGTTCGCTGACCACGGCCGCGGTGCGCCTGCTGGGGCTCGATCCGTTCGACGTCGCCGCGCTGTCCGCGTCGCTGGCGCCCGAGATCGAGGCGTGGGCGGCAACGGCCGCGAACACCTGCGACGCCGATCCGTCCTCGCTGCCCGGCGACGTCGACCTCGTCACCGACGTGCTCGCCGAGCACCACACCACCTGGGAGGTGAGGCTCTTTGCCTCCTGATCATCAACCCTCGCTGAACCCGACGCATGCGCATCGGCATGACCGCGGGCACGCGCACAGCCACGATCACGGCGTCGAGGTGCCGGCCGATCCGCGTGGCCGCGCGCTGCGGATCGGCATCGGCGGACCGGTCGGCAGCGGCAAGACCGCGCTCGTCGCCGCGCTGTGCCGGCTGCTCGCACCCGAGCACTCGATGGTCGTGGTGACCAACGACATCTTCACCACCGAGGACGCCGAGGCGCTGCGGCGGATGGCCGTCCTGCCCGACGACCGGATCGTGCCGGTGGAGACCGGCGCCTGCCCGCACACGGCGATCCGCGACGACATCTCCGCCAACCTCGACGCCGTCGAGCAGCTCGAGGCGGCCCATCCCGGCGTCGAGATGACGCTCGTCGAGAGTGGCGGCGACAACCTCACCGCGATCTTCAGCCGGGCGCTCGTGGACGTCCAGATCTTCGTGATCGACGTGGCCGGCGGCGACAAGGTCCCGAGGAAGGGTGGACCGGGGGTGACCACGGCGGACCTGCTCGTGATCAACAAGACCGACCTCGCCGCGCTCGTTCACGCCGACCTCGGGGTGATGGACCGGGACGCGCGGGCCCGTCGCGGCGAGCTGCCGATCGCCTTCACCTCGCTGGTCCACCCAGAGGGCGCCGCGGCCGTGGCCGGATGGGTGCGCGAGCGGCTGGCGGCCTGGTCCGCCGATCCAGCCCGCGTCTGACGACGTCGTGCACGCCAGCGGCGAGCTCGTGGTGGCGCTGGACGGGCGCGGCCGCAGCGTCGCGCACACGATCTGCGGCGAGGCCCCGCTGCTGATGCGCGTCACCGGGCACGATCCGCTGACCGTCCACCTCGTCGGCGGTGCGGCGGGCCCGCTCGGCGGTGACGCGCTGCGCATGCGCGTCGACGTCGGCGAGGGCGCGCAGCTCCACGTGCGGTCCGTGGCCGCCACGCTCGCCCAGCCAGGCCCGCACGGCACCGCGTCGGTGACGTGCACGGACGCGCACGCAGCCGCCGGCGCAACGCTCGACTGGTGGCCCGAGCCGCTGGTGGCCGTCGCCGGCTGCGACCACACCGTGCGAACGCGTGTCGTCGCCGCGGCCGGCAGCGACGTGCGCTGGGTGGACGAGGTCGTCGGCGGCCGCCACGATGCGCCAGCTGGCACCGTCGTCCTCCACCAGCGCGTCGAGCTCGACGGCGTTCCCGTGCTGCACCACACCGTGCGACCGTCGTGGCCGGCGACCGCCACGGCGGATCCGACCGCGCCGGCGGCTCGGGCGGGTCGCGTGCTGGTCAGTGCCGTCTGGCTCGGGCCGCCGAGCTGCCGGTCACTGACGTTGCTCGACGCCGGCGTGCGCGCCGGTCGCTTCGCGCTCGGTGCCAACGCCACGGCCTGGGTCGGCGTGGGTGCCGACCTGGACGTGGTCCGCGCGGCACTGTGCGAGCTCGACCTGCGCCGCTGAGCCGGCTCACATCCCTGCCGGCGCCGCGCTCACACCCCCGCCAGCACGGTGTCGGTGTGCTGGCCGAGCGATGGGGCGGAGGCCCAGTGCCACCAGTCGTGGTTCACTCGGAACGGCGCCCCGGGGCTGGAGAACGTGCCCAGCACCGGGTGCTCGTCGTCGCGCCAGAAGCCGGCGCTGCGCAGGTGCGGATCCTTGCGCAGGTCGGCGACGGTGTTCACAGGCGTGGTGGGGATGCCGCGGCGCTGGCCCTCGATGAACAGATCGAGCTTGGTCCTCGGACCGGTCAGCTGCTCGGTGCAGTCGTCGATGAAGTCGGACACCTCCCAACGCACGTGCATGTCGAGGAACACCTCGTCCAGCACGGCCTCCATCCCGGTCTCCTCGGCGATCCAGGCGGCCATCGCCCGCCAGTGCGCCGGCTGGATGATGAGGAACGAGACGAAGCCGTCGGCACACGGGTAGAGGCCCCACGGACGGGTCACCGCCCGCCGGTTGCCGGGACGGGAGCGGTGCACGCGATCGTCGAGGTACAGCGCCACGCCGGTCTCGGGGGCCAGCGCCAGGCAGCACTCCTGCATCGAGATGTCGACCACCTGGCCGCGCCCGGTCCGCCGCGCACCGCGCCGGGCGAGCATCGCCGCGTTGACCGCGAACAGCGAGGTGACGTGGGCAGCGAACTGGACCGGCGTCGCCAGGCACACGGGCGGGCGGTCGGGGAAGCCGAGCGTGTAGCCGATGCCGGCCGACGCCCACGCGACCAGCTCGGATCCCTTCCAGTGCCGTCGCGGGCCCGTGAGGCCGAACGGGCTGATCGCCACGACCACCTGACCGTCGTGCGCGGGCACCGGCACCCCGTCCCCGTCGGCAACGCCGCCGACGCCATCGACATCGGCGTCGCCGTCGAGGTCGACGTCGGTGATCACGACGTCGGCGGTGGCGAGCAGCCGGGCGAGCTCGTCGCTTCCCGGCGGCGCGACGACCGAGCGCTTGCCCTGGCCGAAGAACGCCCACCACAGCGACGCGTCGGTGCCGTGCCCGCCCGGGGCGAACGGCGGCAGGTGGCGCAGCACGTGGCCCTCCGTGGGTTCGGCGACGATGACATCCGCGCCGAGCGCCGCCCACATCCGTGTCGCGTACGCACTCGTCAACCCCGAGGTCTCGACGACCCGGACACCCGACCACGGCCCGGCCGTCATGCCGCGCCTGCGTCCTGCGGGAACCGCACCGCGGCGAGCACCTCCGGGTCGTCGATGTACGGACGACGCAACTTCTCCTCGGGCACCGCGTCGGTGAAGGAGGCGCCGCTGCGCAACAGCTCCTCGACCGCGGCGCCGGACAGGCCCGCCCCGGCGAGCACCGCCATGGTGTCCTCGCCCATCGACGGTCCGGCCCGCCACCACCTCCCCGGCTGGTCGCCGAGACGGATCGGATGACCGCTGAACAGGTCGCCGTCCGGGAACCGCTTCGACTCGACGAGCTGGAACCAATGGCGATCGCGGACCTGCGGATCGTGGAGCACGCCGAGGTTGTCGTGCACCTCACACGCGGCGACGCCGAGGCCCTGCAGCTGCTCGGCGACCTCGGTCGCGGACTGCGCAGATGTCCACTCGCCGATCAGCGCATCGATCTCGTCGTGATGCTCGACCCGTCCGGCGAGCGTCGCGAAGCGCTCGTCCACGGCGTGCCCACCGAGCAGGCCGGCGAACGCACACCAGCCGATGTCGTCGGCGACCGTGATCGCGACCCACTGCTCCGCGCCCGCACAGCGGTAGCAACCCTGCGGCGCGAGCCAGCTCAGGCGGCTCCCGGTCCGGCCGGGCACGTTGCCGGTGAGCGCGTGGTCGATCAGCAACGGCCCGAGGCTGGAGACCGTCGTCTCGAACTGGGCGATGTCGACGTAGCTCCCCTGGCCCGTCTGGTCCCGGTGCTCCAACGCGGTGAGCACCGCGGCAATCGCGTGCAGGCCGGCGAAGTAGTCCGGCGGGGCGATCGTGGCGATGCCGGCCGGCACCTGATCCGGGTAGCCGGTGAGCTCGTCGAGGCCGACCAGCGGCGCCAGGTTCGGCCCCCAGGCGAGGAACTCGTAGTACGGCTGGGAGGGATCCGACCCGAAGCCGGGCAGCGCGACGTAGATGATCGCCGGGTTGACCGCGGCGACGTCGTCGTAGCTCAACCCGAGCCCGCAGACCGCCGGAGTCGAGTAGTTGGTGACGAACACGTCGGCGCGGGCGAGCAGGGTCAGCGCGACGTCGCGGGCCTCACGCTGCTTCAGCTCGAGGCCGACCGATCGCTTGTTGGCGGACATCTCCGGCAGGTACGGCGAGGAGTCCATGTACAGCGCGGCGTCCACGCCCACGGCCCACGCCGAACCGAACAGGCGAGCCACGTCCGGGTTCGTGCGCGATTCGATCTTGACGACGTCGGCGCCGTGGAACGCGAGCGCGCGACAGCAGCTCGGCGCGGCGATCGCGATCGACAGCTCGACGACGGACAGACCGTCCAACACACCCATGGTTGCCCCCCATGGTCCCCCCGGACCGTCCTCAGCATGACACGTCGGCGCGCGGTCCGGCGTCGGATCGGCCCACGGCCGGGTCGGTAGGCTCGGTCGGGCGATGGATGGAGGAGACGCCGGCCGAGACCGGGCAGCAGCGGGCGTGGATGCGCCGCTCGGGGTGCTGGCCTCCTGTCCCGCCCTCGTGGACAGCTGGTACGCGGTGGCGCGCAGCGTCGAGGTCACCCGCCAGTCGGTGCAGGCCGTCACGCTCCTCGAACGCCGGCTCGTGGTCTGGCGCGGGCCCGCCGGCACCGTCGTCGCCGCCCCGGATCGCTGCCCGCACCGCGAGGCGCCGCTGTCGAAGGGGACGGTGGAGGACGGCTGCCTCGTCTGCCCGTACCACGGCTGGACGTACGCGGACGCCGGGCGGTGCGTACGCGTGCCCTCGACGAGCGACACCGTGCCGCCGCCGCCACGTGCCCACCTGCAGACCGTCCACAGCGCCGAGGCATACGGTCTCGTGTGGCTGTGCATCGGCGAGCCGCGGGCACCGATCCCGCGGATCGCCGAGGAGCACGACACGACCCATCGCCGGATCAACACCCCGGTCGAGCGATGGGCGACGTCGGCCACGCGGATGGTCGACAACTTCCTCGACGTCAGCCACTTCCCGTTCGTGCACACGGGCACGTTCGGCCGCGCGCAGGACACCGTCGTGGCGAAGATCGAGGTGGAGCCCCTCGACGACGGGTACGTCGGCTACCGCTACGAGGTGCTCGCCAACAACGACGACGCGGCCAGCCTCGCCAGCGGGCAGACGGCCGAGGTGGTCGAGCGTTCGATGAGCACCGGCTTCGACCTGCCGTTCAACGTGCGCAGCACGATCCGCTACGGCACCGGCTTGGAGCACGTGCTGCTGCTGCTGTCGACGCCGGTCGACGATGTGACGTCGCTGTTCACGTTCGTCGTCTGGCGCAACGACGACTTCGCGGTCTCCGCCGAAGAGGTCGTCCGCTTCGACCTAGCGATCGGCGCGGAGGACAAGCGGATGCTCGAGCTGGTGCCCGGGCTGCTCCCCCTCGACCAGACCACGCTCGTCAACGTGCGAGCCGACATGTGCTCGGTCGAGTGGCGACGCCGCCTCATCGCCCTGATGTCCGGCGGCGCCTGACCGCCCAGGAAGGCCTCGGAGTGAGTTGCCGTCCGGGCCCGCGTGCCGCGTTCGTCGTCGGCCGGGTCTGTCACCGCACGTCGGGGACTCAGTTCGGGGCGACGGGCCTCGGCGCGGCGGGGACGGCGACGTCGACGACGAGGACCTGTCCTGTGCGCTGGGTGAAGTCGATGCCGGCAGAGCCGTGCCACGCCGTGGCGACGATGAACAGCTGGGCGCCGGACGCGCCACCCAGCGCGCAGGCGAACCCGCCGCGGTCCAGGTCGATGCGCTCGAGCACGTCGCCGCCCTCACGCACGCGGACGCAGCACTGGTTGGGCACGTCGGCGTACCAGACCGCGCCGTCGGCGTCGATGCAGATCCCGTCCGGCGCGGCGGCCTCACCGAGGTCGGCCCACATCCGACGGTTCGACAGGTCGCCATCGGCGGCGATGTCGAACGCGGTCAGCCGGTGCCCGTACGACTCGGCGACGATCAAGGTCGTGTTGTCCGCCGTGACCACCATGCCGTTCGGGAAGGCGACGCCGTCGGCCACCTGGCGTGCCGCACCGTCGGGGTGAACGACGGCGACGATGCCAGGCCGGAAGTCGCCGCCCGGGAAGGTGAACCCGACGTTGTTGACATACGCGTTGCCGCGGCCGTCCACGGTGATGTCGTTCCACGCAGTCGCGGCGAGATCGGCGAGGTCGGCGTGCGTCACCGACGATCCGTCCGGTTCCATGCGCAACAGGCGCCGCTGCGGCGAGACGATGAGCAGCCGCCCGTCGGGCAGGAAGTCGATGCAGAACGGGAACCCATCGACCCGGGTGACGACCTCGCTGCGCCCCTCGACGTCGAGCGCGATGACCTCGCCCGCACCCCAGTCGGAGAACCACAGCCGTTCGTCGTGCCAGCGCGGCGACTCGCCGAACGCCAGGCCGTCCATCACCACGCGTGGCTCGTGCACCGCTGCTCCCTCATCGCGCGTTCCCTCATCGCTCTCGATCGCGCTCGCATCGATTGTCGCGCACACGAAA
>JAODBQ010000289.1 GCA_025464045.1 Ilumatobacteraceae bacterium | reverse complement strand
ACCGTCAGCGACGCGGCCAACGGCACCGGCGCCGTCGGCAAGCTCGTCACCAAGCTCCACCTGAACAGCTACGTCCAGAGCCACCAGGACGAGCTCAAGCAGGCAGCGGACCGGCTGAGCAGCTCGTCGTTCCACTACGCGACCGCGATCGTCAGCGGTCTGATCACGTTCGTGACGATCACCGTGATCACCTTCCTGTTCCTCAGCCAGGCCCCGGCGATCGGCAAGACCGCGCTCGGCCTCGTGCCGCAGCGCCGCCGCGAATCCGTTCGTCGTACGGCGACCGACGCGGCGGGCGCGGTGAGCGGGTACATGACCGGCAACCTGCTGATCAGCCTGGTGGCCGGCTCCACCGCGTTCGTCTGCCTGGTCGCGCTCGGTGTGCCCAATGCGTTCGTGCTCGCCCTGTGGGTCGCGTTCGCGGATCTGATCCCGCTCGTCGGAGCGATCCTCGGTGCAGCCGTCGCGGTGCTCGCCGCGTTCCTGCACGCGCCGACCGCCGGGTTCATCTCGCTCGCGTTCTTCGTCGTCTACCAGCAGATCGAGAACAGCGTCCTGTACCCGGCGGTGATGTCCCGGCGGGTGAAGGTCAACCCGTTGGCCGTGCTGCTCAGCGTCCTGCTCGGGGTCGAGATCTTCGGCTTCATCGGCGCACTGCTGGCCGTGCCCGCGTCGGGTGCGCTGCAGGTCGCGGTCAAGGCGATCGCGCAGGAACGCCACCGCGAACGTCTGGTCGTCCCGGACCACGTCAGCGGCGAGGGCCGTCGCCGACGCAGGTTCCGCCAGCAGTGGCGCTCCTGAACAGCCCGGCTCCCCTCGGCGCGGCCGATGAAGCGGTTGCGGCCGCGCTCCTCCGCCCGGTGCATCGCCGCGTCCGCGCGCCGAACGCCGGTGTCACGTTCGCCGTGGCGACGCCGTCCTTGTCGGTGTGACGCTCGGGCACCCGCCCGGCGCACCGCGAAAGGAACGAGATGAAGCTCGCGATCTTCGGGGCCAACGGCCCCACCGGACGACTCCTCACCGGCCTGGCCCTGGACCAGCACCACGACGTGGTCGCGTTCACCCGCCATCCCGAGGCGTTCCCGATCGAACATCCCCACCTCGACGTCAGGGCCGGGGATGTCGGCGACGCGCATGCCGTCACCGCGGCGATCGACGGCGCCGACGTGGTGCTGTCGACCCTCGGCGTGCCCTTCGCCAAGGCGCCGATCAGCGTCTACTCGGTGGGCGTGTCGCACATCATCGACGGGATGCACGCCGCAGGCATCAAGCGCTTGGCCTGCGTGTCGTCGAGCGCGGTGGGCCCCCATCCGGAGCGACTCGGCGGCTTCGTGTTCGAGAAGATCCTCCAGCCGTACGTCGTCAACAGGCTCGGCAAGACCCTCTACGACGACATGCGCCGGATGGAGGCGACCGTGTCCGCCAGCGACCTCGCCTGGACGATCGTGCGGCCCTCCGGTCTCTTCACGGCGCCGGCTGTGTCGGCGTACGACGTCGCGATCGACCACATCGGCTGGCGGTTCACCGCCCGGATCGACCTCGCCGACTGCCTGCTGCGCCAGGTCGACGACGACGCCTACGTGCGCTCGACGATCGCCGTGGCGACACCCAGCGCCAAGCCGTCGATGTTGAAGCTGATCTGGCAGGAGGGGATCCGCAAGTCGTCGTGACGGGCCGCGCTCAGCACACTCGCCGGCGCGGCGTTGGCCCCGACGTTGAGGACGTTGACGATGGACCGGCCGCCGGGGACGCAGCCACGGGAGCGCGAGGCGACGAGGCGTGCCGCGGCGTGCAGGACCCACCCTGCGGCGTCAGTCCGCGGATCGAGTGCGGTCGTCGAGCTCGTGCGCGGCGCGGTCGCGCAGCTCACGCTTGCGGATCTTCACGCCGTTGGGGCCGTCGACGGTCGGGAAGGCGTCGACGATCACGACGTGTGCCGGCACCTTGAAGTTGGCGATCCCAGCAGCGCAGTGGGCGCGCAGCTCCTCGACCCCGACCGCGACGACTCCCTCGACACCGACGCCGCCGGCGAACCCCGAGCCGGACCGGTACCCGCCGGCGAGGCGCACGAAGGCGACGGCGACCTGGCCGACGCCGGGGCGTTCGACGCCGACGACCTGCGCGACGTCGATCGCGGGGTGGAGCTCGAGTCGCCGCTCGATCTCGGCCGGATCGACGAGGAACCCGCGTAGCCGCAGGCTGTCACCGAGTCGGGCGAGGTACTCGAACCCGCCGTCGCCCGTCAGCCGGCCGAGGTCACCGGATCGGAACCAGCCGTCGGTCGCGAGCGCCGCGCCCGTCGCGTCGGGATCGCCGAGGTAGCAGGCGAGCACCGGCGGACCGCGGAAGGACAGCTCGCCCTCCTCGCCCACGCCGCGCGCGGCACCCGTCTCCGGATCGACGACGCGCACCTCGAGGTCCGCGCACACGGGGATCCCACCGGCGCGAGCGCGCTCGTCGAGCGTCATCGCCGCCGGCCACCGCGACAGGAGCGCGAACATCTCCGACATCCCGTAGACACCGCTCAAGCGAACGCCGAGCTCGACCTCGGCGCGCTCTGCTGCGCGCCGCCCGGCGTTGACGAAGTTGGCGAACGCGCCCTCTCGCCACTCGTGCTGCCCAGCACGGACCAGGCCCGCGTCCATCACGCGCAGCAGCATGTCGTCGCTGGCGTTGTAGTGGGTGACGCGTTCGGCGCTGATGGCCGTCGCCGTGTCGACGGGATCGAACCGCTCGTTCAGGAGCGTCGTCGCCCGCCCGCCGATCGCGGCGAACATCGAGTTGAAGCCGAACACGCCGCACAGCGGCAGGTCGACGAGCATCCGGTCGCCGGGGCGCACGTCGAACGCGGCGGCGTCGTCGAGCGCGTGGCGCACGACCCCAGCCTGGTCGTGGGCGGCGAGCTTCGGGAAGCCGGTCGTGCCCGACGTGGTGAACGCGGCCACGAGGTCCGCCGGTCGCGGCGGCGGCCGGCGCGTCGAGCCGCTGCCGTCGAGCGCGCCACCGATCTCGTCCCAGGCGACGACCCGGCATCCGAGATCGCCCCACGCCGCACCGACCTCGCCGGCGATCACCACGGTGGACAGCGCACCCGTGCCGGACTCGGCAACGAGATCCGCGAAGTGGATCCCGGCGAAGTCGTCGACGGCGACGAGCACACCGGCCCCGGAGCGCTGCAGCACGTGGCGCAGTTCGTCGGCGCGGTAGCGCGTGTTCAGGCCGATGATCGGAGCACCGAGCCGCGCGGCCGCCGCGATCACCTCGATCCACTCGATCCGGTTGGGCAACCACACCACGATCGGGCGAGCTGCCGACGCGCCCACCGCGGCGAGCCCTTCGGCCACCGCGTCGGTGCGCGCGACGAGCTCGCCGACGGTGAGCGTCCGGCGCGCTCCGAAGCGCTCGACGACGATCACGTCCGCAGGCCGTTCGGACGCCCACGCGCCGAGCAGCTCCGTCACGGTCGACGGGTGCGCACCCACGAGCGCCGCGTCGAGCGCTCCCTCGTCCGCCATCCTCAACCCCCCTCGGTCAGCATTCGAGTGCCCGCGCCGACGAACCCGATGGTCGCAGTCGGCGCCCGACATCACGCTCGGGCGATCGTAGATGATCTGTGGTAGGAACCCGCCCGGTGAGCCTCATCCACGGCGCCGACGGAGCGCATCGCCGGAGCGGACCGCTCGAGGGAGTCCGCATCGTCGACCTCACGGACTCCTCGGGCCGCCTCGCCGGTCGGATGCTCAGCGAGATGGGCGCCGAGGTGGTGCGCGTGCGTGCTGGAGCAGCCGGCGCGCCGATGACCACCGTGCCGGGGGGTCTGCTCGACTGGTGGTTCGACGGCGCGACGGTGCCCGTGCCACTCGACCTCGGGCAGGCGGATGACCGTCAACGGTTCCTGGCGCTCGTTGCCGGCGCCGACGTCCTCATCGAGACCGAGCCGCCCGGTCGGCTCGCCGGCCTCGGTCTCGACGCGGCCCGCCTCGCGGCGACGAACTCGCGGTTGGTGCACGTCTCGCTGACCCCGTTCGGTGCGAGCGGGCCCCGCGCCGCTTGGCAGTCCAGCGATCTCGTGATGGCTGCCGCCGGCGGCATCCTGTCGGTCAATGGCGTGCCCGACGAGCCGGTCACGATGTGGGGACGCCAGATGGACAACCTCGGCGGTTCGTACGCCGCCATCTGCGCGCTCGCTGGACTGCAGCGGGTACGCGCGACCGCGCGGGGCACGCACTTCGACCTCTCGCACCAACAGGTCGTCATCTCGTGCAGCGAGCACGTGTTGATGTTCTGGTGGTGGCCCGACGTGTTCGCCCCGATCGGCGCGCCGATCGCGGCGCGGCAGGCTTCGGTCCACTGGAGCCGCGCCTACGAGGTCGTTCCGTGCGCCCGCGGCTTCTGCATGGTGTCGCCCAGCGCCGGCGGCGTGCCGGAGCTCGTCGCCTGGATGACGGAGCGTGGCCACGCCCCCGTTCCGCCCGACGATCCGGCCGACGGCTCCGCGGTCATCGCCTCGTTCATGGTTGCGCTGCGCGAGTTCGCGATCGAGCTCGATGCCACCGAGGTGTTCGAGGGCGGCCAGGCGCGGCACGTGCCGTTCGGTGAGGTGCTCACGGTGCCGGAGGTCGCGACGAGCCCGCAGCACGTCGAACGTGGCTTCCTGCGTCCGGTTCCCGGCGTGAGCGACGAGGTGCGCGTTCCCGGCCCGTTCGCGCGCTTCTCGGCGACACCGTGCCCACCGCCGGAGGCGCCGCTCCTGGAGCCGATGACGCCCGGCGACGTTGCCACCTTGCTCCGGCGTTGGTCCAGCCCGGTCGCGCCGGCCGCCAGGACCGACGCGTCCGCGTCCGCCGCCGAGACCCTGCCGCTCGCCGGAGTGCGCGTGGTCGACTTCACCCACGTGCTCGCCGGCCCGTTCGCGACCCGTGTCCTCGCCGACCTCGGTGCCGACGTGCTGAAGGTGCAGACCGACGTGCGCGCGGTCGGCGGGCACGCGAACGAGTACCCGTACTTCGCGATGTGGAACCGGTCGAAGTCCTCGATCACGCTGAACATGGCCGACGCACGAGCCGTCGCGGTGCTGCGCACGTTGGTCGAGCAGTCCGACGTCGTCATCGAGAACTTCTCGGCCGGCGTGCTCGACGGGTGGGGTGCCGGTTGGTCCGAGCTGTCGTCGTGGAACGACCAGATCATCTACGTGTCGATGCAAGGCGCGGGGGTCGACGGCCCGTGGCGGGACTACGTCACGTTCGCCCCCACGGTGCACGCGTTGAGCGGCCTCACCGCGCTCACCGGGCCGGCGGGGCGCACCGACTGCGGGACAGGGGTTGCCCTGAACGACCACGCCAGCGGTCTCGCCGGCGCGCTCGCGGTGCTCGGCGCGCTCGAAGCCAGGCGGCGCACCGGTCGCGGCCAGCACATCGATCTGTCGCAGTTCGAGATGGCCAGCTACCTCGTCGGTCCGGCGCTCCTCGACTGGCACGCGAACGGGCGAGAAGCACACGCCGCCGGCACGCGCGACGCGTTCGCCGATCCGGTGCCCAACGACGTCGTGCGCGCCGGCGACGGTGCCTGGCTCGCGATCACCGCGCGTGACGACGACGACTGGTGCCGGCTGGCGGCCGAGCTCGGCACCGGCGAGGACCTGTCGACGCTCGACGCGCGCCGCCGGCGTCGCGACGAGGTCCACGATCTGCTGACGACGTGGGCCGCCGCCCACACCGCCGCGGGAGCCGCCGAGCTCCTCCAGGCGGCAGGCGTTCCCGCGTCGCTCGTGCAGACCGCCGCCGACCTCACCGAGAACGACCCGCAGCTGCGCCACCGCGGCTGGCTGATCGAGATGGCGAGCCCGTTGTTCGGGGTGCAGCACACCGACCGCTTCCCCGCGGAGCTCCACGACGCCGACGGCACCGAGCTGACGATCACCTACCGCCCGTCGCCGTATCTCGGCCAGCACAACTTCGACGTCTACGCCGCGCTGCTCGGACTCGACGACGGCGAGATCGCCGAGCGCATCGGCGACGGCCTGTTCACCTGACCTGAGCAGCGATCCGCTCGGGCTCCGGCGGCGAAGAGAGTTGGGGAGATCAGCTGCAGGAGGCCCGATGTCGATCAATGCCGATGTCCGCGTCGCGACCGCGACGAGCACGACCACCGCCGGATCGACGAGCCGGGCGGCGCTCGCGTGGCGTGTTGCGTTGGCGGTGAACGCCGTCGCTGCCGGGGTGGCGCTGGCGATCAAGTTCGCCGGCGCGGCGACCACCGCGGACCCGCAGTTCCCGACGGTGGCCGGCCGCGTGTTCAACGAGCTGTGCTACTTCACGATCCAGTCCAACCTCGTCGTGATCGGCGTGTGCTGCGCACTGGCGTGGCGTCCCGAGCGGTGGCGATGGGTCGCCGGCGCTCCCCGCCTCGCCGGGCTGGTGTGCATCACCGTCACCGGGGTCGTCTACTACAGCCTCCTGGCTGCGGACCAGCACCTGCACGGGATCGCCCTCGTCGGCGACGTGCTCGCGCACGCCGTGTCGCCCGTGCTGTTCGTCGGCACCTGGCTCCTCCTCGGTCCCCGCGGCCGCCTCCGCCCTCGCCACGTCCGTCAGATGCTCGCCTTCCCGGTCCTCTGGATCGTGTTGACGTTGCTGCGCGGGGCGACGGTCCGCGTCTACCCGTACGACTTCGTCGACGTCGGCGCGAACGGGTACGCCGCCGTGTTCGTGACGGTGGTCGCCCTCACCGCCGCGGCCACGGCGCTCGCCGCGGGAGCGGTCTGGTTCGACCGGCGCCGGGCCGTGAGCGGTCCGCGTCGCCGACCGGTCAGCCGCCCGACACGGCCGGGATGATCGACAGCACGTCACCGGCGCCGATCGGCGTCGCCGGCCCGTCCCGGTCGCGCACGTTGTCCGAACCGACGAACAGGTTGACGTGCGCGCGCACCCGGCCTTGCTCGTCACGGACCCGTCGTTCCAGCGCAGGGTGCTGCGCGGCCAGCCCGTCGAGCACCGCCGCCACGGTCGCTGCCCCGTCCGACGGACCTCCGACGTCGATCTCGACGACGGACGCGCCGGCGACGAGGTCGCGCAGCTGCGTCGGCACGCGGACGCGGACGTTCATCGCGATCAGGCCACGATCGCCGCGGCCCGCACCGACATCACCGGGGGCAGGTGCTCGGCGAGGAGGCGCCACGAGTCGCCGTCGTCGATCGACGCGTACACCTCGCCGGTCCGGGTGCCGAGGTAGAGCCCGGCCGGGTCCTGTCCGTCGGTCGTGAACCCGTCGCGCAGCACCGTGATGTGCGCATCCCGCTGCGGCAGTCCTGTGGTGAGCGGCTCCCACGATGCACCGGCGTCCGTCGTGCGCCACACGGTGCACCGGCCGTTGGGGGTGCAGCGGTACTCGTCACTCTCGAGCGGCAGCAGGTAGGCGGTCGACGGCTGCGTCGGATGGGCGACGACGGGGAACCCGAAGTCCATCCCGGCGATGCCCGTCATCGGGGTCCAGGCCCCGCCGCCGTCGTCGCTGCGATAGATGCCGCCGTGGTGCTGGAGGTACAGGCGCTCGGGGTCTCCGGCGTCGCGCGCCACCTTGTGCACGCACTGGCCGAACTCGAGGGCCTCCCCCTCGGGCACGAAGCCGACGACGATCCCACGGTTGCTCGCCTGCCACGACGAGCCGCCGTCCTCGGACCGGTAGACGCCGGCCGCGGAGATGGCGATCAACAAGCGGTCCGGGTCCTCGGGGTGCACGAGGACGGTGTGCAGGCACAGGCCGCCGCCGCCCGGTTGCCACTGGGTGCGGTGCGGGTGGTCCCACAGGCCGTGGACGAGCGAGAAGCTGCGCCCGCCGTCGTCACTGCGGAACAGGGCGGCCGGCTCGACACCGGCGTAGATCACGTCCGGCTCGTCGACGGGGCCTGGGGCGAGCTGCCAGATGCGCGCCACCGAGGCGTCCGCACCCTCCGGGAAGCGCAGTGCTGCCCGCTCGCCCTCGGTCCAGCTCGCACCCAGGTCGTCGGAGCGCCGCAGCACCGGTCCCCAGTGGTTGCTGACCGACCCGGCGAACAGGCGCGTCGCGCCCGAGCGGGCATCGATGCAGGTGGCGTACACCTCCTCGCCGGCGAACGCCGGACCGGTCACCTCGAACCGTTCGCGACCGTCGCCGGAGCGGAGGGTGAACAAGCCCTTCGTCGTGCCGACGAGGACGATCACCTCTCGCGCTCCCCGTGCTTGCTCGGATCCAGTCGTCGCCATCGTCATCGTCATGCCGGTCGTGACGGCCGCGACGCCGCGAACTCATCGCGCAACGCGGATGTCGCGGTCGAGGACCCGCGAGGGTGAGCCTCGTCGTCAGGCCGAGACGACGGTCTCGGTGACCGTCTCGGCCTCGCCGCGGCCGATCGACAGGCCCGGCCGCGGGCGCAGGTGGGGGCTGATCCGCACACCCTGGTGCTCAGCCATGAAGACCGTTGCCAGGATCGTGCCGATGGCGGTCAGCCCGCCGCCCCCGATCAACGTCCAACGGGCGCCCCACTGCTCGGCGACCCAACCGAGCACCGGCGCCCCGAGCGGCGTGCCGCCCATGAAGATGCACATGTACAGGGCCATCACCCGCCCGCGCATCTCCGCCGACACGCTCATCTGGACGAACGCGTTCGCAGTGGCGATCATCAGCAGCGACGTCACCCCGCACAGCGGGAGACTGATCGCGAACAGGAGGTAGCTGGGTGCCAGCCCGGACACCATCTCCACGATCCCGAACGCGAGCGCGCACCAGATGATCACGGCCTGGCGGGGGCGCGCCCGACGGGCGGCGACCAGCGAGCCGCCGAGCGAGCCGACAGCCAGGATCGAGCCGAGCAGCCCGTATTCGCCCGCTCCCTTGCGGAACACCTCGGTCGCCATCAGCGCGGTCGTCATCTGGAAGTTGAACCCGAACGTCCCGGCGCAGAAGACGATCACCAGGATCAGCATGATGTCCGGCCTCGAACGCACGTAACGCACGCCGTCGCGCAGCTGGCCCTTCGCCCGGCCGATCGGCCGCGTCGGGCGCATCTCGGATTGGCGCATCATCAGCAACGAGATGATCACCGCGCCGTAGCTGACGCCGTTGACGATGATCACCCAGCCGGTCGCCGCCACGCCCGAGCCCATGAGCGCGATCAACGCGCCGGCGAGGGCCGGGCCGATCATGCGCGCGAGGTTGAACGACGCCGAGTTGAGGCCCACCGCGTTCGACAGGTAGGCGTCGTCGACCATCTCGTTGACGAACGCCTGGCGCGCCGGCACGTCGAGCGCGCTGGCCATGCCGAACAGGAACGTGAGAACGTAGATGTCCCACACGTTGATCGAGTCCGTCACGGCCATCACGCCCATGACCAGCGCCGTCACGCCCATGATCGACTGGGTCCAGTTGAGCACCGTGCGCTTGGCGTAGCGGTCGGCGAGCACGCCGGCGAACGGCGAGAACAGCAGCGTCGGCAGGAACTGCAGGCCGGTCGTGATGCCGAGGGCCCCGGCGCTGCCCGTCAGCGTGAGCACGAGCCAGTCCTGCGCGACGCGCTGCAGCCAGGTCCCGATGTTGGAGAGGAACGAACCGCCGGCGAACAGGCGGTAGTTGCGGAACTTGAGAGCCGCGAAGGTCCTCGACGTCCCGCGTGGTCGGGTCATGACCCGGCCGGCGACATCTGTCTCGATCCGGTGCCGCTCGTCCTGTCCGTCACCACCTCCGCCACGTGCACCAAAGCTAGCGAATCCGCGGGGCGCGGCCGAGGTCGGGATCCGCGCAGCAGGCTGGCTCGGTGGTTTCCACGCGCAGTGGTGATACTTGGCCGGTGGAGCCGCGCGCGTGGGGATGATGCCGATCACGTTGCGCGAGGGATCAGTCGGTCACCGGATCTACGTGATCGTGCCATGGCTGTTCGTCGTCGCGGCGATCGTCTACGTCCCACTCGCCCCGGACATCGGATGGTTCCCCGGTTCGATCGACAAGGCGGCCCGCATCGGCCAGCTCAACGAGCTCATCGCCTACGCCGTCGCGATCCTCGGGTTGCAGCTCGTGATCGGCTACTCCGGGCAGCTCTCGCTCGGCCAGTCCGCGTTCGTCGGTCTCGGTGCCTACACGACGGTCATCCTCGTCGCCGATCACCACTGGAGCTACCTGGCGACGTTGCCGGTCTCGATCGCCGTGTGCTGCGTCGCCGGGTTGATCGTCGGTGTCCCGGCAACGCGCGTCAAGGGCGTCTACTTGGCGATCGTGACGCTGCTCGTCGCGTTCGTGTTCCCCTCGCTCATCCTCAGGTTCGGCTGGTTGACCGGCGGCCCGAACGGCAAGGGCCCGGCGCGCACCGAGGCCAAGCTGCTACCACCGTCGTGGATGCCGTTCGCCGATGCCGGCCGCCTGGCCGGCCCGCTGTGGGTGTACTCCATCTCGGTCGTCCTGGCGACGCTGCTGTTCCTGCTCACCCGCAACATCATCAGGAGCCGTCCCGGCCGGGCGCTGATCGCGATGCGCGACTACGAGGCGAGCGCGACCGCGGTCGGCATCAACGTCGGCCTCTACAAGGTGTTCGCCGTCGCCGCCAGCGCTGTCTTCGGAGGGCTCGCCGGCTCGATGTTGATGATGAACCGGGCCTATGCGATCGACGCGCAGTACGGCACGAGGCTGGCGATCTTCCTCGTCGTCGGTCTCGTCGTCGGCGGCGCCGGCACGATCTCCGGTGCGGCGGTGGGCGCCTTCGTGTACCTGTTCGTGCCCTACTTCGTGTCGCAGTGGACGTTCGATCAGAGCGGCATGCCGCCAGGCATCCGCCAGGTCACCGCACCCCTCTTCGTCTGGCTCCGGCCCGCCGGCGGCGAGGGCGTCGGCATCTTCTTCGGGCTCCTGTTGGTGCTGCTGATGTTCGTGCTGCCGGGCGGGTTCATCGACGGGGTGCGCCGGCTGCGCGCACGCGTCGTCAGGGTCGTGCCGCGACCGGCGTGGCTGGCCGAGACGTCCAGCTCGAGTTGAGCCCGACGGGCCCGACGGGCCCGGACAGGCCCGACGGGTGGGTCGTCCCGGCGTCAGGCCGGGCGGCGGCTCGGTTCGATCTCGGCGACCGTCAGCAGGGACTCGACGCAGTCGCGGATCGAGTCGTCGAGCGGTCGGAACGTGATCGGGACGACGGCGCGGATGCGGTCGTTGCGCAGGATGCAACCGGCCCAGATCGAACGGAACTCGGCCTCGCGCGCCTTCAACCGCTCCGGGGTCGCGTCGACCATCGGGCCGGGCTCGTGGTGCAGCTCGGGCAGCACGCGGTCGATCGTCGCGCAGACGTCCTCGTAGGTGCGCGTGTCCGTCGACCATGCGATGTACCGCTCGCCGTTGGCCACCGCGTCGCTCTCGAGCAGCCCGATGTGGCAGGCCGCGTCGTCGCGCACGTCGACGGTCATCCACGGGCGATACGGCCCGGTGCCCTGGAAGATCTCGCAGCGACCCTGCAGCATCCGCTCGATCAGGTGCTGCCACGGGCCGCCGCTCCTCTGGTGCGCGGACAGGATCGGGCCGACGTTGTCGGCGGGGCAGACGGTGATCGCGTCCCATCGACCACTGCGTGCCGCGGCGTCCGAGAACGCCCGCTGCGCGATGACCTTGCCCATCGAGTATCCCTGGCCTCGCTCGGGCGTGCGCTTCGGGTTCGACTCGTCCGGGTAGCGGTCCTCGTCGCACACCGGCCGTCGCACCAGCTCGTTGATGTCGGCCTCCGAGATCACTGCGGCGACGCTCGAGGTGACCACGACGCGCCGCACCGTCCCCGACGCCTCGACGCTGTGGATGATGTGGTCGCACGTGCGTTGCACGTACTCGGGATCGTCGTACGTGCTGACGTGCGAGACGTGGGCGACACCGTCGCACCCGCTGAAGATGTCGTCGAAGCAGCCGGCGTTGTCGAGGTCGGCCGCGTGCAGCGTCAGACGGCCGGAGGCGTAGCCACCCATCGCCTTCAGGAAGCCCACCCGCGCGTCGTCGTCGACGTCACGGACGCAGGCACGCACGCGGTAGCCGCGTGCCAGCAGGCCCTCCACGACCCAACCGCCGATGAACCCGGCCGCGCCCGTCACTGCCACCATGCCACCCTTCGGTACTGCAGCCAACGTTGCCTCCTCGGTGGTCGGGATGACCTCGCGAGAGCATCGCATCCCACGGCCGGCGATCGGAAGGCCGGCGGACGCGACGCACGATCGGGCTCATCGAGCGCAGGAGATGCAGCGCGTCGCGGACGGCAGCGCGAGGAGGCGCTCGACGCCGATGAGCTGGCCGCACTGCGCGCACATGCCGAAATCGGGCTCGTCGGTTCGCTGCAGCGTCCTGCGCAGGGCCGCCTCGTCCTCGCGGGCTTGGCGGAGCAGCGCACTGACCTGTGCCCGCTCGAAGGCGATCGTGCTGCCGTCGGGATCGTGCTCGTCGTCGGTGTTGGTCAGGGTCGCGGCGTCGACGATGTCGTCGAAGCTCCTCGACAACGAGGCGATCTGGTGCTCCGACGCGCTGAGCTCCTCGAGCACTCGCGTCCGCAGCGCGCGCCGCTGGCGGACCGACAGACCCGGCGTCGATGCCATCCCCATGGTCGCTCCGCGGACTGCCCCGGGTGCCTCGTCAGCGGGGCACGGCATGCCAGTGCTCGGCGATGCCGAACCCCTCGCGGCCCTCGGCGTGGAATCGGGCGAGCCCTTCGTTCACGAAGGTCACACCGTCGCGCCGCGGGATCTTGGTCGGACAGATCGTCAGGACGGTTCCATCGACCACGATCGACGACCCGTTCCCGTCGATCGCGCGCAGCTGCACGGTCCGGTGCAGCAACGGGTTGTCGGGGTCGTACTCGGTCGTCATCGTCACGTCGGTGAGATCGAGCGTCTCCCCGTCGCGCTGGATCCAGCCCTTGCCCCGGAACGTGCCGTCCGCCGTCTTGCCGCACGCCCCGCCGAGCGCCAGGTCGGCACCGAAGTTCATCGAGAACCAGTTCAGGAAGCAGCCCTGCTCGACGGCGGCGGGGCCGGCGGCCTTGGCCGCCGTACCGCTCGGGGCCTGCCATGTGCGCGGGCCCCACGACTTGTCACGCACGCCGTAGCCGTTCACGTCCCACTGCTCGTCGCCGAGGCGGATCGTGCCGCGCACCCGACCGGTCTGCTCGAAGTGCCCCTGCGCGCCGGCGACCGCGTAGTGGGGACCGCTGATCGCTTCGAAGGCGACGTCCATGTCCAGGCGGGCGGAGCGGTTCCAGCCCTCCGGCCGGTCCCGGGTGGCGGCCAGCATCACGGTCGGATCGTCCACGTCCTGGGCGTCGCCGGCGTAGACGATGTCCCACCGGCGGAACGGGTCGCCGCGGCGCAGCGTGAGGTCGCCGACGGTCGGATCGGCAGGACCCAGTGCGTCGACGAGCGCCGGACTCAGATCGGTGCGGCGTTGGTAGGTGAACGCCACCCGCCCACCCGGCAGGTACACCGCGTGCAGTGCGTCGGCCCAGCCGTCGTTGGGCCGGAACCCCATCCGCGTGAACGCCCCCACCCCGGTCGCCGGGTCGACGAAGTTGAAGTAGTAGCTCTCGCTCCACGCGGCGTGATCGCCAACGGGGTGGAACAGTTCGTCGGCGGGATCGGCAGCGCTCATCACGTAGGTGTACTCCGGCCGCGGCATCGAGTGCGAACGGGCGACCGGCCCCGCTCGCTCGTGACCCAGCTGTCGTCGACTTCTAGAGTCGTGCACGGACCGAGGAGGGCTCGTGGACGATCTGCACATCCTGGACGCGTTCGTGGTGGACGGGACCGGAGCGCCGGGGCGCACGGCCGACGTCGCAGTGCGCGACGGCCGCATCGTCGAGGTCGGCACGGCCACGGGGACCGCGCGCCGCGTCGTGGACGCGGGAGGTGGGCTGTTGACGCCGGGCTTCGTCGACATCCACACCCACTTCGACGGCCAGGTGTGCTGGGACAAGCAGGTGACGCCGTCGTCGTGGCACGGCGTGACGACGGTGGTGATGGGCAACTGCGGCGTCGGGTTCGCACCCGTGCGGCCCGGCACGGAAGGTGAGCTCGTCGCGCTCATGGAGAGCGTCGAGGACATCCCCGGGACCGCGCTCCACGAGGGCATCCCGTGGGGATGGGAGAGCTTCGGCGAGTACCTCGACACGATCGACACGCCGTACAGCGTCGACATCGGCGCCCAGATCCCACACGTCGCGCTGCGCTACTACGTGATGGGCGACCGGTGCTACGACGACGCCACGGCAGCTGACATCGCCGCGATGGCCGATCTCAGTCGCGCCGCGCTCGCCGACGGCGCGCTCGGGTTCTCGACGTCGCGCTTCTACGGTCATCGCAACAAGGCCGGCGAGGTCGTCCCCGGCACGCACGCCAGCGCCGACGAGATGGTCGCGATCGGCGAGGCGCTGCGCGACAGCGGGCACGGCACGATGGAGATCATCTCCGATCACATCGAGCAGCCCGACGAGCTCGCGTGGATCGAGCACATCGCCCGCCTCACCGGACGCCCGGTGACGCTCCTGTCGGGTGCACCGATGGAGGGCAAGCTCTGGGAGCTCGCCACCCGCCTGGCGGCCGATGGCGTCCAGTTGCGCCCGCAGGTGGGCGCACGCCCGGCATCGGTGCTGATGACGCTCGAGGGGACGCTCAACCCGCTGCGCCAGTTCCGCGTCTACTCGGAGATCAAGGACCTGCCGCTCGCCGACCAACGCGCCGCGCTGCGCGACTCGTCGTTCCGCGCCCGCCTCGTGGCCGACGATCAACGGGTCCACCGCTTCAGCGACACCAACACGATCCTGTCGACCTGGCACCGGATGTACGTCCTGCCGGCGGACCTCGGCTACGAGCCGACCTACCACGACTCGCTCGCCGGCATCGCCGAGGCGCAGGGGATCCACGTGCGGGAGGCGTTGATGGACGTGATGGCGGACGGCCGGCCGCTCCTGTTCCTGTTCGGGAACTACCCGGGCCACCTCGACGGTCAGGTCGACGCGATCAACCATCCCCAATCGGTGTTCGGCCTGTCCGACGGCGGGGCGCACTGCGGCGTGCTCTGCGACGCGAGCGTGCCGACGTACATGCTCGCCTACATGACCCGCGACCGGCCGCGCGGCACGATGCCGCTCGAGCACGTCGTGCACAAGATGACGCTCGACACCGCGCGCGTCTACGGGCTGCGCGACCGCGGCGTGGTCGCGTCCGGGTACCGCGCCGACCTGAACCTCATCGACTACGACGCGCTCCGTCTGCACGACCCCGAGCTCGTCCACGACCTCCCCGCCGGCGGCAAGCGGATCATCCAGCGTGCCAGCGGCTACCGCATGACGGTCTGCGCGGGCGAGGTCACCTACCAAGACGGCGAGCACACCGGGGCGATGCCGGGTCGCCTCGTGCGTGGCGGCCGCTAGCTGTACAGCTCACGCCGGACGCAGCTCGTGGGCAAGGTCGCGATCATCACGCTCACCGCCTCCGCGGCACGAGCCGCGCAGGCGTCGCCCATCACCGATTCTGATCGTCCCAGGTGGCACGATTCGGCAGTGGCACGCGCCGGCCGGTCCTCGTCAGCGGGAACTCATCCGACGGCCAGCACGTACGTGTGGTCATGAGCGTCAATCGTCGGTCGAGGTGAACTGAGATGAGCATCGACTTCCTCGTGCGGCTCGAGGAGCTGTTCCTCCTCGACGAGCGCGAGTTCTACGCGAACGGCGGCGAAACGCTGGCCTTCGGTGCGTTCGACGCCGACACCGTCGGACTCCATGCCGAAGGCACGCGTCGAGCGATCACCTGCCTTGCCCGCCACATCGTCGAGCACCACACCGCCAGCCACTGAGCCGCCGGGTTCGTGTGCGGCGGCCGAAGCCCCGACGACGGCGGTCAGATCTCGGAGCCGTCGGGACGGTAGGTGTGCCAGTGGCCGACGTCGCGGTGCACACGGAAGCCGTGGTTCTTGAACCGGTTGTGGTGAGCGCAGAGGGGTGCACCGCTGCCGACGTCGGTGTCGCCGGCGCGCCGCCAGTCGGTGATGTGGTCGGCCTGGCAGTGACCGGTGGGTCGGTTGCAGCCGTTCCAGATGCACTCGTGCGCGCCGAGCATCACCGCCTCGCGCAGCTTGCCGGTGAACAAGCGTTGCGTGCGTCCCATCCGCAGCACCACGCCGCGCTCGTCGATGACGACGATGCGGATCCGACCGACCAGCATCGCCGCGATCGCATCGGCCACCGGAAGCGGATGGCCGTCAGTGGTCGAGCAGCCGCGCCACCGCCGGTCACCTGCCAGCGCGACCCGGGCAGGTGGACGGGCGTCACGATCCGCGGCGTGGTCGATGTCCGGCCGGCCACCCGAGTCGATGTCGTCCACATCGAAGTCGAGGTGCTCGATCCCCGTGTTGGCGATCCGCGTGTTGGCGATCCCCGTGTTGGCGATCCCCGTGTTGGCGATCTCGTCGCGTTCGGCGTGGCCGTCGCCGCTGGTGGCGTTGGCGTGATGGCGCAGGAACTCCGCGACGCAGGCGTGGTCGACGACGATGTTGACGAACGGCTCCGGACGTTGCCCGTCGGCGGGTGCTGACGCTGCGGCGGCGGCCATCGCCACCATCGCGTCCGCGCGACGTTGGGTGTCGGTGCGGCGGAGCAGATCCGGTGTGGCCTGATCACCATCTTCGGCAAGTCAGCGATGCGCTCCCAGTGCTCGACGAGCCGATGGAAGTCGGCGTGGGACATCTTGTCCGCATGCTCCAGCAGGATCGGCAACGCATCGCCGATCTCGTCTCCACAGCGCGGGTTCGCGGCAGCCTTGGCGATGGTGTGCGCCTGCGCCACACCGAGCCGACCGGAGACCATCTCGTCGGCGAGATCAGGGAAACCGGCGAGGAGCTCGGCGAACCGCACCCGGGCACGCGTCTCCGCTTCGGACCAACGTCGGGTGGCACGGCACCAGGCCGCGACCGTGGTGTGACCCTCCTCGCGATGCTCACCGGAGGCCGCGACCGCGCTGATCACTCGGGCGAGCTCCACTTCGACGCGGGCCCGGTCCAGATCGGAACGGGACAACGATGCGGTGTGCCCGCGCAGCCCACTGCCGCGCGCCGCCGCGTCGAGCTCCGGTCCACACAGCCCGTCCCGCAGCCCTTCCCGGAGCACGTCCAGTTCAGCAAGCGTTACGCCGTACATGTGTTCGATCGCATCAGCCCGACACGATCACGGCAAGCCCTCTCGGGACGTCGTTCAGGCTCGCCGGGAACGCCACGTCGCCGCCTCTCAGACCGTGATCAGACCGTGATCAGACCGTGATCACACCGCGACGAAATCGGTGTGATCAGTCGTGCTTCACCGTGACCGGATCGGGGCCGACGGCCAGCCGGGGACGCCCTCGTCGAGCTGCACGCCGGCGCTGTTGAGGAAGCCGCTCACGGTCCGGTAGCAGCCCGCAGCGGCGATGATGTGGATGATGTCAGGGTTGCTGAAGTGGCGCGTCGCCTCGGCCCAGGTGGCGTCGGTGACGCAGTCGTCGGCGTAGAGGTCGTCGACGATCTGCAGGATGGCGGCATCGTCGTCCGACCACGAGCCCTCGGCGACCGGACGGGTCGTGAAGTAGATCTCGCTGTCACTGAGCCCGGCGTCGCGGCCGAACAGGGTGTGCTGACCGAACTCGTAGACGGACTGACAGTTCCACCCCATGCGCAGCACCGCGATCTCCACCTGCCGACGCGGGAGCTCGCCCTGGAACAGGACGGTCTGCGCGAACGTGTTGATCGCCTTGCTCATCGTGCGGTTGTGGGCCATCGTCGCGGTGACGTTGACGGCGTTGATCGGCTGGCTCTTCATGACTTCGCGGGCCTTCACCGCAACGGCCTCGATCGGCTCCAGGCGCGGCACGGCCGGACGGTCCACATGCATGTCTGACCCCTTGTCGACACGACGGCGGACGACGTTCCGCGGTCTGCGCCGACCATAGCGGTCGGCGGTTCAGCGCAGGCTGGTCGGGTCGAGGTGATCGGGGACGGTCTCGCCCGCGTCCTCGCACGCCTTCGTGATCGCGGCGACCGCCGGCACGCCGCATGCTGCCACGCCGCACGCAGAGGGTCCGGGGCTACCGTGCACCCATGCGGTCGCCACGGGAAGCGCACGGGCGATGAGCCGACTGGATGCGGTGGCCGAACGCGACGGCTGGCGGTGCTGGCTGTGCGACGAGCCGGTGGACCCGCAGATGTCGTCGAACGATGCCCGTAGTGCCAGCGTCGACACGATCATCACGAAGGCCAGGGGCAAGGTGAAGGCCGGGCTCGAGGAGCGCCTGGCACATCGCGCCTGCAACACCAGGAAGGGCGCAGTGGCGGCAGTGGCACCGTGGCCGATGCACCTGTTCGTCGTCGATCCGGCGCCGATCATCGAGACCGTGGAGTCGCTGAAGCGCAAGGGCGGTCGTGTCGTCGTCGCCCGCTGCCCGACCCGCGCCGACGGCGAGGAGGCGGCACGGTGGCTCGGCGATCGCCTCTCCCGCCTCAGCCCCGACCTCGCTGTGCACGCCGCGGTCGAGCCCGGCGGCGGTCAGTTCATGCTCGTGCTGCACACCTGACACCCGTCGTCGCCACCCCGATCGCACGAAGTCCGGGGCTGCGGGGACGGTGGTGCGCTGACGGCGGTACGGTCGCGCGATGCGCGTCGATGTCGACGACCGGGTCGAACCGGCCGGTGTCGCGGGCGACGATCAGCCGCCCCGTGCGCCGCGCCCGATCGGACCCTGGTTGGCCGGTCTCGGGATCGTCGCCGCGCTCGTCCTGGGCGTCGCGGCACTGATGCGCGCCGGCGATCAGCCGGTCACCCAGTCGCCGGCGCAGATCTCCAGCACGGTCAGCTCGTTGGTCGGCGCCGCCGTAGCGGCTGCCGCGAACGCGCCGGCGCCCGGCACCGCGGTGTTCCAAGCGATCCAGCCGTCGATCGTGTACATCAGCTCCACCCGCGCGGGCGCGGCGCCCGGGGACACGTCCAGCGGTGCGGGTGTCGTCGTCAACGCGCAGGGCCAGGTCATCACCGCCCTCCACGTGGTCGCCGGCGCGCAGACCATCGAGGTGACGTTCGCCGACGGCACGCAGACCACGGCGCAGATCGCCTCCCAGCAGGCGGACACCGACATCGCCGTCCTCACGCCCGACCAGCCGCCGAGCGTGATCGTGCCGGCGGTGCTCGGCGGTGGCGTGCGCATCGGCGACGACGTCTTCGCGGTCGGGCACCCGCTCGGGCTCGTCGATTCGCTGACTGCCGGCGTCGTCTCCGGGCTCGACCGGGCGGTGCCGATCGCCGGAGGGCAGCCGCTGCGCGGGCTCATCCAGTTCGATGCCGCGGTGAACCCGGGGAGCTCCGGTGGCCCGCTGCTGAACCGGGCGGGTCAGGTCGTCGGCATCGTGACCGCGCTGGCCAACCCGTCCGATCAGACGTTCTTCGTCGGGATCGGGTTCGCCGTGCCGATCGCCACCGCCGGCGGCGCCGCAGGAGCCCCCCAACGATGACCGCGCCCGACGACCAGCCCCACGACCAGCCCGATCTCCAGCCCGACGACCAGGACGAGGACGAGGAACCGATGTGAACGCTCCGCCCAACCACCAGGCACCGATGGAGCACGTCGTGTTCCAGGTCAAGAAGTTCCTCGTCGGTCAGGACGTGCTGCTGGAACGATTGATCGTGGCGCTCCTGGCTCGCGGGCACATCCTCGTCGAGGGGGTGCCCGGGTTGGCGAAGACGATGGCGATCAAGGCCTTGGCCCAGACCGTCGGTGGGGAGTTCCAGCGCATCCAGTTCACCCCGGATCTCGTCCCGTCCGACATCATCGGGACCCGCATCTACAACCAGCGGTCGGGCGAGTTCCAGACGTCGCTGGGTCCTGTGCACACCAACCTGCTGCTCGCCGACGAGATCAACCGGGCACCGGCACAGGTCCAGAGCGCCCTGCTCGAGGTGATGCAGGAGCGCCAGGTGACGATCGGGCGGGAGACGCACCGCGTCGGCGAGCCGTTCCTCGTGATGGCGACGCAGAACCCGATCGAGTCGGAGGGCACCTACCCCCTCCCCGAGGCGCAGCTCGACCGCTTCATGCTCAAGGTGCTCGTCGACTACCCCACGCCGGCGGAGGAGTTCGTGATCGTCGAGCGGATGACCGGCAGGCTCGAACCGCTGCAGCAGGTCATCGGCCCTGCCGAGCTGTTGCAGATGCAACGAGCTGCCGACGGTGTCTACGTCGACCCGTCGTTGATCGACTACACCGTCCGGATCGTCGGCGGCACACGCCGACCGGCAGCGGTCGGTCTCGCCGATCTCGCGCGGTACGTCACGTTCGGTGCGAGCCCGCGGGCGTCGATCAACATGATCCTGGCGGCGAAGGCGATGGCGTTCCTGCGCGGTCGCGATTACGCGCTGCCCCAAGACGTGCGCGACCTGTTGCTGGACGTGCTCCGCCACCGCATCGTGCTGTCGTACGAGGCGCTCGCCGACAACGTCAGCCCGGACAGCATCCTCACGCGGGTGATCGCCGCGATTCCCGTTCCCGACGTGCCGCTGCGCGAGCCGCGAGGCCAGCCCGATGATGCCCTCTTCCGTCGAGACGCCTGAGCGCCTGCTGCGCCGGCTCGAGTGGCGGGTGCTCCGCCGGCTCGATGGACGGTTGCAGGGCGACTACCGCACGCTTCGCCGCGGCGCAGGCATCGACGTGACCGACCTGCGCGAGTACGAGCCGGGTGACGACGTACGCCACATCGACTGGAACGTCACGGCACGCACCGACGTGGCCCACGTGCGCACGTTCCTCGAGGACCGGGAGCTGACGACGTGGTTGCTCCTCGACCGCTCGCCCTCGATGGGCTTCGGACCGACCGAACGCCCGAAGGAGACGGTGCTCATCGAGATCGCCGCGTCGTTGGCGAGCTTGCTCACGCGGGGCGGCAACCGTGTCGGCGCCGTCCTCTACAACAACGACGTCGAGCGCACGATCCCGCCGCGCAACGGGCGCAACCAGGTGCTGCGCCTCACCCATCACCTCCTCCAGCCGGCCGTGCCGGTGCGGGGCACCACGGACCTGGCGCGGTTGATCCACGCCGGAGCCTCCGTGGCGCGGCGGCGCTCGTTGATCGTCCTCGTCTCGGACTTCATCAGCGCGGACGGCTGGCAACGCGCCCTGTCGCAGCTCACCGAGCGCCACGAGGTGATCGCGATCAGGCTCGTCGATCCGCGCGAGGTCGAGCTCCCCGATGCCGGGCTGATCGTGGTGGAGGACGCCGAGACGGGCGAACTGCTCTCCGTCGACACCAACGACCCGGAGTTCCGGCGCCGCTTCCACGAGGTGGCCGCGGCGCGTGAAGCGGAGCTCCACGCGATGGCAAAGCAGGCGGGCAGCCCGCTGTACGACGTCTCCACCGAGGACGACCTCGTCCGCGCGCTCGTGCGCATCATCGAGAGCCGGCGGCGGAGGCGCTGATGTCGTTCGTCTGGCCCGGCATGCTCGTGCTCCTCGTGGTGGTACCGGCCGCGGTCGCGGGCTACGTCGCGCTCGTGCGGCGGCGTGCGGCGCGGACCGCGGAGCTCGCGGCACGCGGGTTCGTGCCCAACGCGGCAGCACGACGCCTGCCGCGGGCCCGTCACATCCCGGCCGTGCTGTTCCTCGTCGCGCTGGTCGCCCTCGTCGGCGCGTTCGCCAGGCCACTCGTACGCGTCGGGCTCCCCCACCGCGAGGGAACGGTGATCCTGGCGTTCGACGTGTCCAACAGCATGCTCGCCACCGATCTCGAGCCGACCCGCATGGACGCCGCGAAGGCCGCTGCGAAGGTGTTCGTCGAACAGCAACCGAGCTCGATCAAGATCGGCATCGTCGCGTTCAGCAACGGCGCGCTGATCACCCAGCAGCCGACGAACGTCAGGGCCGACACCGTCGCCGCGATCGACCGCCTCACGCCCGCCGGTGCGACGTCGCTCGGCGAGGGCATCTTCACATCGCTCAGCGCCATCGCCGGCAAGCCGCTGACCCTGCCCGAGAACGCCTCCCCGAACGACGTCGCGGACGTCGACATCGGCTACTACGGATCCGCGGCCATCGTGCTCCTGTCCGACGGCGAGAACACGTCGGGACCGGATGCCGTCGCCGTCGCCCAGCTCGCGTCGACGGCCGGCGTGCACATCTATCCGATCGGCATCGGCAGCACCGAGGGCACGGTGCTGCAGATCGACGGCTTCAGCGTCGCCACCGCGCTCGACGAGCAGGAGATGACCGACATCGCGACGGCCACGGACGGCACGTACTACCACGCGCAGGACTCGGCGACGCTCGCCCAGATCTACCGGCACATCCAGCTGCGCAGCGTGACCGACCGCAAGGAGACCGAGGTCACCGCACTCTTCGCCGGCGTCGGCACCCTGCTGCTCGTGGTCGGCGGGGTCATGTCGATGGCCTGGTTCGGCAGGTTGGTGTAGCGATGTCCTTCGCGACCCCGCTGGCGCTGCTGGCCCTGCTCCTCGTGCCACTGCTGCTCGGCGGCTACCTGTGGCAGCTGCGCCGGCGACGCAAGCGGGCGGTGCGCTACTCCAGCATATTGCTGATCCGCCAGGCGCTGCCGCGGCGCTCGCGGTGGCGCCGTCACGTGCCGGTCGGGCTGTTCCTCGCCGCCATCGCCGCGCTGGCCATCGGTACGGCGCGACCGCAGATCTCCGAGGACATCCCGCTGAGCAGGACCGCGATCATCCTGACCCTCGACGTGTCCGGCTCGATGTGCTCCACCGACGTCTCACCGAACCGCCTCACCGCGGCGCAGGACGCGGCGAAGGAGTTCGTGAAGAACCAGGTGGCCGGGACCCGCATCGGCCTCGTCGCCTTCGCCAGCTTCGCCCAGCTGCTCGTGCCGCCGACCACGGACAAGGCCGCGTTGACGAAGGCGATCGACAGCCTGACCACGTCGCGCGGCACCGTGATCGGCGCGGCCACCCTGCAGGCCATCGACGCCATCGCGGCGACCGATCCCGACGTCGCGCCGATCGGCTCGGACGTCGCGACCCAGGCGGATCAGGGCGGCGGGCTCGATCCGAACGGCGGCCGGACCACGGCGACCCCACCCGACACGACGCCGGCGCCCGTGCCGCCCGGTGGCTACGAGCCGGACATCATCGTGCTGCTCACCGACGGGGCGAACACCCGTGGGATCTCGCCGGTGGACGCGGCCGCGCAAGCCGCGCAACGACGGATCCGGATCTACACGATCGGGTTCGGCACGGACCAGCCGACGGCGCTCGTGTGCTCGGCCCAGCAGTTGGGCGCCGGCGGCTTCGACGGCCCGCCCGGTGGCGGGCGCGGACCCAACGGGGGCGGAGGCGGGCGGAACTTCCTCACCCGCGACGAAGCGACGCTGCAAGCGGTCGCGGCGAAGACCGGCGGCACCTACTACCAGGCGCAGGACGCCGAGCAGCTGAACAGCGTGTTCGCCGAGCTGCCACGCGCCATCGAGCACCAGCACGAGGAGCGCGAGATCAGCGTCTGGTTCGTCATCGCCGGCGCGATCTTGGCGATGGGGGCGCTCGGACTCTCCTCGCGGTGGAACCGTTCTGCTTGAGTGGACCCGGCACGAGGGTGAAGGGGGCCAGATGGACGTCCATGGGGAATGTGATCCGCGGTTCGAGAAGGTCCGCGACCTGCTCGGTGAGAGCCTCGACAGCGGCGCCGACCTCGGCGCGTCGGTGGCCGTCGTCATCGACGACACGATGGTCGTCGATCTGTGGGGCGGCTCCACCGATGCCGAGCAGACGGCGCCATGGGGACGCGACACGATCACCAACGTCTGGTCGACGACGAAGACCATGACGTCGCTCGCCGCGCTCGTGCTCGTCGAGCGTGGCGACCTCGACCCGTACGCGCCGGTCGCCCGGTACTGGCCGGAGTTCGCGGCCAACGGCAAGGAGGCGATCGAGGTCCGTCACCTGATGTCGCACACCTCCGGCGTGTCCGGCTGGGCGCAGCCCGTCGTCGTCGAGGACCTGTACGACTCGGAGAAGTCGACGAGCATGCTCGCGGCGCAGGCGCCGTGGTGGGAGCCGGGGTCGGCGTCCGGCTACCACGCGCTCAACCAGGGTCACCTCGTCGGCGAGGTCGTCCGCCGCATCACCGGCCAGTCGCTCGGCACGTTCTTCGCCGAGGCCGTCGCCCGACCGCTCGGTGCCGACTTCCACATCGGTCTCGATCCGTCCGAGTTCCATCGCGTCTCGAACGTCGTCCCGCCGCCGCCGCTGCCGTTCGACATGGCCGCGATCGATCCGAACAGCCCGGCGTTCAAGACGTTCACGGGACCGCCGGCGGACGCGACCGCGTCGTGGACCGACGCGTGGCGGCGCGCCGAGATCGGGGCGGCGAACGGCCACGGCAACGCCCGGTCCGTGGCGCGCATCCAGCACGTCGTCGCCAACGGCGGCACGACCGACGGCGTGCGGCTGCTGTCGCCGTCGACGATCGACGTGATCTTCGACGAGCAGTCCGACGGCGTCGATCTCGTGCTCGGCGTGCCGCTGCGCTTCGGCATCGGCTACGGCCTCCCCCAGCAGGACACGATCCCGTACATCCCCGCTGGCCGGGTCTGCTTCTGGGGCGGCTGGGGCGGTTCGATCATCGTCGTCGACTGCGATCGCAGGATGACCATCGCCTACATGATGAACAAGATGGAGGCGGGCATCATCGGCGGCCTGCGCAGCGAGGCGATCGTCACCGCGGTCTACAACGCCCTGTCCTAGCCGCGTCTGCCTCGCTGCCGAACCTCCATCTCGCTGCCGAACCGTCGATGGCCGGCCGGGCACCGCCAACCCGCACCCCCCGGGTCCGAGTCGCCCGGGGTCCGAGTCGCCCGGGGTCC
>JAODBQ010000276.1 GCA_025464045.1 Ilumatobacteraceae bacterium | reverse complement strand
GCCTCGGGGTCGCTGACGCCCATCACGATGGCGACCTTGCACTCGGGTCGCAGCGCGCCGGTCGACCACCACTTGCGGCCGCTGACCACGTAGCTGTCACCGTCCGGAGTGATCGTGGTGGCGATGTTCGTCGCGTCCGAGGACGCGACATCCGGCTCGGTCATCGAGAACGCGGAGCGGATCTCACCCTCGAGCAGCGCCGCGAGGTAGTCGCGCTTCACCGTCTCCGACCCGTACAGGTTGAGGATCTCCATGTTGCCCGTGTCCGGCGCGGCACAGTTCAGCGCCTCGGAGGCGAAGCCGACCTTGCCGAGCTCCTCGGAGATCGGCGCGTAGTCGAGGTTGGAGAGCTTGGTGCCCGGTGCGTCCGCGGCCAGGTGCGGCAGGAACAGGTTCCACAGCCCGCGCTCGCGTGCCGCAGCCTTGAGCTTCTCCATGACCGCCGGCTCGCCGTCGTGGCCGAGCTCCTCGTACTGCTCGTAGTACTCCTGCTGGTTCGGGTAGATGTGGTCGGCCATGAAGCTGCGGACCTCCGCCAGCAACTGCTTGGCGGTGTCGGTCGGTTCGTAGGGCATCGTCGTCCTCCTGTAGTGGTGCTGATCACAGCGCACGTTCCTGTGCACGTCGCGGTGCACATCGCGGTCGGTGAAAACAGTACGGAACGGAGTCCTCCGGACCGTCAGCAGACGACGTCCGAGCGGCAGGTGCGTCATTGCGGACGGCGATCCCGGCCTGGCTATGGTGCCGGGACCGGCTTGGGGGTCAAGCCGAGTCACGGGGGTTGACGATGACTGACCAAGCAACGGGCACGATGACGCTGATCGCCACGGGTCTGGAGTTCCCCGAGGGCCCGATCGTGCTGAAGGACGGACGGGTGCTCGTCGTCGAGATCAAGTCGGGCACGCTCGCCACGGTCTCGCCCGATGGCACGGTGACGCGCGTCGCGACGGTCGGCGGCGGGCCGAACGGGGCGGCGATCGGACCCGACGGCAAGGTCTACGTGTGCAACAACGGCGGGTTCGAGTGGTACGACATCGACGGCATCGTCGCGCCGGGCCCGCAGCCGGCCGACTACATCGGCGGCCGCATCCAGCGCGTCGACATCGACACGGGTGCCGTCGAGGACCTGTACACCGAGTGCGACGGTCATCCGTTGCGCGGGCCGAACGACATCGTCTTCGACACGAACGGCGGCTTCTACTTCACCGACCTCGGCAAGTCGCGCGCTCGCGACGTCGACAAGGGCGGCATCTACTACGCGCTCGCCGACGGTTCGTCGATCCGCCAGGTCGTCTATCCCCTCGACCACCCGAACGGCATCGGCCTGTCGCCGGACGGCACGAAGCTGTACGTCGCCGAGACCATCACCGGGCGGGTGTGGACCTGGGACATCGAGTCGCCCGGCGCGGTCAAGCCCGATGCCACGTCACCGGGTCCCGGCCGGCTGCTGTACAACTTCTTCGGTTACCAGCTGCTCGACTCGATGGCGATCGACGGCGATGGCAACGTCTGCGTCGCCACCCTCGTGACCGGCGCGATCAGCGTGATCTCGCCGGACGGCCAGCTGCTCGACCAGTACACCGTGCCCGAGCAGGACTTCTTCGTGACCAACGTCTGCTTCGGCGGCGAGGGTTACCGCACCGCCTACGTCACCTCGTCGGGTCGCGGCCTGCTCTACTCGATGACCTGGCCGCGCGCCGGCCTGCAGCTGAACTACGAGGCCTGAGCGCCGACGTCCTCGCGTGTGCGTCACCCCACGAACGTGCTGCTCACTCGTGGGGTGACGCAAGCCCGAGGCTCACGGCTCGACCCGCGGGATCAGGAACGACAGCAGCGCGCCGGCGAAGACGACGACCATCGCGAAGCCGAGCGCGACCCGGCTCGCGTCGGCGAGCGCCTGGGTCAGGATGCGGTTCAACGCTGCCGCGTCGGCTCCGGTGCCGATCGTGACGTTGGGACCGAAGTCGTGGATCCCGGTGATCGCCGTGGCGCGCACGTCGGCCGGCAACGCCGAACGGGCAACGGCGCTGACGGCGCGGTTCGTGGTCTGCACCGTGATCAACGAGCCGATGATCGCCGCGCCGAACGCGGCGCCCATCTGCCGGGCCGTCGCGGTCGCACCGCTGGCGACGCCCGACTTGTCGGCGGAGACCTCGCTCAGGACCACGCTGGTCAGCTGCGAGCTGGCGAAGCCGAGCCCGATGCCGAAGACCGCGAGACCCGGCAGGATGCGCAGGAACGTGATGTCGGGCGTGACCGACCAGATGATCAGTCCGAGCGCGGCGGCCTCGATCAGCAGCCCGGTGCGGACGACCGCCGCCGTGCTGAGGATGCGCGTCAGGCGGCCGGCGCTCTGCGCGCCGATGATGATGAACAGCCCCATCGGCAGCAGCCAGAGACCGTTCTCCTGGGCGGAGAGGTGGACCGCGTCCTGCAGGAACAAGGGCAGCGCGAACAGCACGCCGAGCTGACCCATCGCGAGGATCGTCATCGTCAGCAGGCCCCACCGGAACGACCTGTGGCCCATCAGGCTGAACTCGAACAACGGGTTGGCGCGACGCCGCTCCTTCGAACGCTCGAGCAGCACGAAGCAGGCGAGGACGGCGACGGCGACCAGCATCGCCACCGGGATCGGCGAGATCGGTGCCGAGGGCGACCAGACCTCGTGGCCGACCACGGACAGCGCCTTGATCGGCTCGAACCATCCGTAGGTGCCGCCGTCGCTCAGCGCGAACACGAGCAGGAACATGCCCGAGGCGATCAGCGCCGCTCCGGGGAGGTCGATCGGCGTTCGCTCCGAGCGCTTGCCCCGGGGCACGAGCAGGTACGCACCGAGGACGGCGAGCGGCGCGACGACGACGTTGATCCGGAACGACCAGCGCCACGAGTAGTTCGTGGTCAGGAAGCCGCCGAGCACGGGACCGAAGGCCACGGCGGCACCGGCGGCCGCACCCCACGCCGCGAACGCGGTGGCCCGCTCCCGGCCCTTGAACGTCGTCGACAGGATCGCGAGCGTGGACGGCGTCATCAGCGCCGCCCCGATGCCCTCGACGATCGCCTCTCCGAGGATCAGCGTCCCGACCGAGTGCGACACGGATGCGAGCAGCGAACCGGCGCCGAACAGCGAGGCACCGATCATGAACATCCGTCGGTGGCCGTAGATGTCGCCGAGCCGGCCACCGACGATGAGCAACGTCGCGAACGTCAACGAGTACCCGGTGATGACCCACTGCAGCGCCGGGACGGTGGTGTCGAGCTCGCGCAGGATCGTTGGGATCGATACGTTCAGCACCGACGTGTCGAGTGCGATCAGCACCACGGTGAGGATCAGGATCCCGAGCGTCAGCCAGCGGCGCGGGTCGGACTCGCCGTCGACCAGATCCGTGCCGGCAACGTCGGCCGCTGCCGTCGCCGGGAGCCCGCCGTGATCCATGCGCCTGTAAGATACAGGCATATGGAGGGTTCGATCGGCCACCTCGAGGCGCAGATGGCCGTGCTCGCCCGACGCCTCGAGAACGCGTCGCGCAAGCCGACCATCAGCGCGCGCATGGACCGCGCCGCGTACCTGATCGCGCGCACGCTCGATCAGTCGGGTCCGGTCAACGTCAACGAGATCGCACGGATCCTCGCCCTCGACGGATCGACGGTCACGCGTCAGCTGGCGGCGATGGAGTCGCATGGCTTCGTCGCCCGCGGCGTGGACCCCGATGACGGCCGGGCCTGGGTGATCACCCTCACGGATGCAGGTCGACGGGAGATGGACCTCGTCAGCACGGTGCGTGCGCGGCGGTTCACCGAGATCCTCGACGACTGGCCGAGCGACGACATCGAGCAGTTCAGCCGGCTGCTCGAGCGGTTCAACGGCTCGCTGCAGACGTTCCACGAACGACCCCGCGCGGCGGAGCCGACCA
>JAODBQ010000263.1 GCA_025464045.1 Ilumatobacteraceae bacterium | reverse complement strand
CACCGCCCGGGAGGACACCCGCCGCCGGGTCAACGTGTGCAGTCGACAGCGATCTCGAGAGCGGCACAGATCTGGAGCATTCGGAGGTCGCTCAGCCGCCCGATGCGTTCGACGAGGACGCTGATCGCAACGCTCTCGACGGAGTCCAGGTTCACGGCGCTGAGTCGAGGGATCGGGTCGTCGCTGGGGTCGAGCACGACCTCGCTGGGCAGACCGCGGATCGTCGTCGTGCACGGCGCGACTAGTGCCCGACGCAATCGTGGGATCGCCGCGTCGCGCGACAACACGACGACCGGGCGCCGACCGATCTCCGCCGGCTCACACCACCAGACCTCGCCACGCAACGGGGTCGTCACGGTCAGGTCACCGCTGCGGCTTGGCGGAACGATGCGAGATCGCCCCATGCGTCTGCCTCGTCCAAGGGCAGGTCGTCGTAGACGCTGTAGGCCTGATCGATCTGTGCGCCACGGTGCCGCAGCAACAACGCGCGCAACGCCTCATCGATGACGACAGCATCGGGTTGACCACTGAGCGCCGACCGCGCACCGGCCAGGAGTGCTTCATCAACCGTCGTACTCACCCTCACCCGACTCATGCCACAAGTATGCCACAGTGGTGGGGTTGTCACCCCTGGGACGTCCGAATACCTCTGGCACGACACTCAACGAAGGTGTCCGTAATCGGGCTCTTCGGAATTCAGCGGGGTGTGAGGTCGGGAGTAGGTGCGAGCGGGGTTGTCCGGCGTAGAGCAGTGCGCGGATGCCGGTAGTGGTCGGCGCCGTGCCATGCGACGATCTGCTGGTTGCAGGCGCACAGCCTGGTTCGGCAACGGCCGGCAGCGGGTCTGGCCTCCCGGGCCGGGCGCTTCGCCGAGCCCCATCGTCGCCGGTCGTACCTCGAGCACCCAGCGCAGGTACACGTCGTGGTTGTCGCAGCGAACGCTCGCCGGACGGTCGTCGCCGGACAGCGTCCTGTAGGGGTTGTCGAGCAGCGGCAGGCCGGAGTCGGCGACGATCTGGGCGAGCAACGCCGTGTGTCGTCGTGGACAGAGCGGCTCACGGCGTCGTGGTCGCGCCGTCGCTGTGGATCGTGAGGAGGTCGTGGGCGACGACGATCCGTCCGGTGAACGTCGCCGCGATGGTTGCGACCACGGTGTCGATCTCCGGTTCGATGGGGGGCATCAGGTGGGACAACACGAGCGTGCCAACGCCGGCCTGGGCGGCGACCTGTGCGGTGTCGCCGGGTGGGGAGTGCAGGTCGCCATGTTCGATCTCGCGGCGGGGCAGCGCCTGGTCGAAGATCAACACGTCGGTGCGGGCGGCGAGCTCGATGATCGAGTCCTGGATGCCGTGGAGGTCGCCGCTGAACGTGATCGACCGGCCGTCGAGGTCGACGCGGTAGGCGACCGTCGGCATCATCCCGTGCTCGACACCGGCCGCGCGCAGGGTGAGCCCGGAGCGGTGGGTCCACAGCGGCTCGGCGATCGCGTCGGGGCTCCCTGCCGTCTCGATTGGGTGGATCTCGAACCCGTCGAAGGTGTGCAGGTAGCTCCATGCGCCGTGCACACCGAACAGGAGGTCGCAGAAGCGGTGACACCCGGGTTGACCGTGACCTGAGACTGGGCCGATGACGGTCAACGGAGTCGTGCGGCCCTCCATCCACGCTGCGAACACCACCGGCGCCAACCCGCCGCTGTGGTCGATGTGCAGATGGGTCAACGCCACCGCACCCAGACCGGCCGGGGACACACCGAGCTCGCCGAGCCGTTCGAACGTCCCGCCGCCGGCGTCGATCAACAGGCACGCGTCGTCGTCGACCCAGACGACGTACCCGGCGGAGGCCCGATGGCGGGAGGTCGTCGGCCCACCGCTGCCCAGCACCGTCACCCGCAGCCGAGTCCCCGACGGTGGACCCTCGGACTGTTCGAGCGGAGCTGCGCTGTGTGGGCCGGACATGGCGATCCTTCGTTCGGTGTGCAGAAGTAGGGCTACCCGCTGCAGACATGCGTCATGCCCATGGGATCCGTCGGGTTCAGTGGTCGTGATTCCAGGTGTCGTCGCCGGTGTCGTGGATCCATGGTTCGGTGTTGCGGGGGATGAACGCGATGCCGCCGTAGAACGAGGCGCGGTTGATGATCGCCCAGAGGGCGATGGCGAGTGCGATGCCGAGTCCGGTGCTGGCGAGGAGCTGCCGGGCCCAGCGCCCGGACGGCGGCCTCGTCGTCAGGAGAGGGCGCCGCCGACATCGACCTCGGTCACACCGAGCTCGTACGCGGCCTCGATCTCGGCGAGCCTGACCTCGGCCGACGGTCGGTGCAACGCCACCTCGCCATAGGAGAGCACGACCACGTCGTCGGCGAGCTCGTGCGCACGCTTGACGTACTGCTCGATCAGCACGAGCGTCATCTCGCCACGGAAACCGGCCAGCACCGAGAACAGCTGGTCGAGGATCGCCGGGGCCAGGCCGTGTGACAGCTCGTCGATGACGACCGCCGATGACGGCCGTACGAGGACACGGCTGAGCGAGACCATCTGCTGCTCGCCGCCGGAGAGCATGCCGGCCCGCTCGTTCCAGCGCTTGGCCATGAACGGGAAGAGCGACGCGGCACGGTCCAGCGTCTCCTTGCGTTGCCTGCGTGATGCGTGACGCTCGCCGACGATCAGGTTCTCGGCGACCGTGAGCCCCGGGAACAGCGCCCCTCCTTCGGGCACGATGGCCAGCCCGTGCCGAGCGCGCGAGGAGCGCGACAACGGCGTGAGGTCGGTGTCGCCGAGCTTCACCGAGCCGCTCCCGGCGCGAACGGCACCGGCGATGACGGACGCGAGTGTCGACTTGCCCGCCCCGTTCGGACCGAGGA
>JAODBQ010000183.1 GCA_025464045.1 Ilumatobacteraceae bacterium | reverse complement strand
GCAGCTGCCCGAGGAGGTACCGGCACCAGTCGTCGAAGTTGACCGTGCGCGCCGCGAGACCTTCCGGGTGCAGGCACACCCGGTAGACGTTCATCGGCGGCCCGAGCACCGCGTCCGGCAGGGCGCTGACCAGCGCGGCAGCCGCGGCGTTGGCCACGACGACGTTCCAGTGCCGGTCGATGACCACGCCCGGATACGGATCGTGCGCGTCGAGCATCCGTTGCAGCGACGCGCGCACGGCGCGCAGGGACGGGTCGTCGAGCGCGCGCTCGCTGAAGCGCGGCGCGTACCCGGCAGCGAGCAGCAGGTCGTTGCGTTCGCGCAGCGGGACGTCGAGGTGCTCGGCGATGGTCAACAGCAGCTCCGGGCTCGGTCGCGACCGGCCCGTCTCGACGAAGCTGAGGTGCCGGGTGGACATCCCCACGTCGACGGCCAGGTCGAGCTGGCTCCGGCGGCGGCGGGTGCGCCAGTCGCGCAGCAGCTCCCCCACCGCGGGTCGGGACGGCGAACGTGCGGCCGATGCGGGCATGCCCGCACGGTACGCCGCCTGCGTGCCGGGTGACCATGACCCGACAGGTAATCGTCGCTGCGCGGCGACGAGCGCACGATGAGCCCATCCAGACCGCCGGCACCCGCCGGACCCGAGAAACGGAGCTCGAAGATGAACGACACCACCCTCACCATCGACGCAGTGATCGACACCAACCTGACGGCGTACGGCAACCCCGACGCGACGTCACGCCAGCAGCAGCTCGCCAGGGTGTGGGCAGCCGACGGCAAGCTGATCGACCCGCCGATCGACGGTGCCGGCCTGGACGGGATCGATCAGATGATGGCCGCGGTGCAGGGCCAGTTCCCGGGCCACACGTTCCGCCGCACCAGCGGCATCGACGCCCACCACGGCGTCGCCCGCTACAGCTGGGAGCTGCTCGGGCCCGAGGGCAACGTCGCCCTCGTCGGCCTCGACGTGGCCGAGCTCGCGGAGGACGGCAAGCTCGCCCGCATCGTCGGCTTCATGGGCGACCTGCCGGCCGCCTGAGCCTCGTTGCGGCCTGCGCGGCTTCCGCGACGCGAAGCGACCAGACACCCCCCGCCGGCCACGGGTCGCTCCCCTCAGCAGCATCGGTGCGGCTGGGGTCCGGGCGGCTCAGGCGTCGGCGCGGTCGGCGGGGGCGTGCAGGCCGAGGTGGTCGCGCAGGGTGGTGCCGGCGTAGTCGGTGCGGAACACGCCGCGCTCCTGCAGCTCGGGGACGACACGGTCGACGAACTCGTCGAGACCGTGGGGGGTGATGTGGGGCACGAGGATGTACCCGTCGGCGGCGTCGTCCTGCACGAAGCGGTCGATCGTCTCGGCGATCTGTCGGGGCGTGCCCACGAACGCGGAGCGCGTCGTCACCTCGATGATCAGCTGGCGGATGCTCAGGCCCTTCTCCTCGGCCATCGTGCGCCTCGCCGTCGCCACGGCCAACGGATCCTTCTCGTGGCGGACCCGACCTCGCGTGAGCCCCTCCGAACCGGAGACGTCCGGATCGACGTCCGGCAGCGGGCCGTCGGGGTCGTAGCCGGAGAGGTCCCTGCCCCACACCTGCTCCAGGAACGCGATCGCACCTTGCGGGCTGACTTGCTGGAGGCGGATGTCCGCCGCCTTCTCCTGCGCGTCCGCGGCGGTGTCGCCGACGACCGCGGTGGTGGCCGGGATGATCTTGAGGTCCGCCGGACGGCGACCATGGGCAGGGAGCCGGCGCTTGACGTCGGCGTAGAACGCGCGGCCGTCGTCGTACCCGCTGTGCCTGCTGAAGATCACGTCGGCGAGCTTCGCGGCGAGTTCGCGACCACCGTCGGAGTCGCCGGCCTGGATCTGCACCGGGTACCGCTGCGGGCTGCGCGGCACGTTGAACCGGCCGGCGATCGAGAACGCGTCGGTGCGGTGCTCGAACGCGCGGATCGCGCCGTCCTCGACGAACCGGCCGCTCGCCGGATCGGCCACCACGGCGTCGGCGTCCCATGAGTCCCACAGCTCGCGTGCGGTGAGCATGAACTCCTCCGCACGGTCGTAGCGCAGGTCGCGGTCGAGGAACCCGCCGCGACGGAAGTTCTCGCCCGTGAAGGCATCGGGCGACGTGACCGCGTTCCACGCGGCGCGCCCGTCGCTGAGGTGATCGAGGGTGGCGAAGAGTCGGGCGAGCGCGTACGGCTCGTTGAACGTCGTGTTCACCGTGGCCGCGAGACCGATCCGTTCGGTGACCGCGGCCAGCGCGGCGAGCACCGTCATCGAGTCCGGACGGCCGACGACATCGAGGTCGAAGATCTTGCCGCGATGCTCGCGCAGGCGGAGACCCTCGGCGAGGAAGAAGAAATCGAACTTGCCGCGTTCGGCGGTGCGCGCGAGGTGCACGAACGAGGCGAAGTCGATCTGGCTGCCCGACGCCGGATCGCTCCAGACGGTGGTGTTGTTGACGCCCGGGAAGTGGGCCGCGAGGTGGACCTGCTTGAGCGGCCGACCGTCGCGCGTGGCCGTGGTGGCTGTCATCGGTGGATCAACCCTTTCGGACGGTGAGGCGGCTCCACGCCCCGACGAACACCCGGTCGCCATCGCCGAGCACGGCCGGCACACCGGGCTCCAGCGCGGGCGTGTCGTCGTCCGGTTCGGTGCCGGCCGGGACGACGTAGGTGCCGTTGGTCGAGGAGAGGTCGACGACCGACACGTCGTCGCCGTCGCGCACGAACTGCGCGTGCCGGCGCGACACACCTGTGTCGTTGTCGAGGGCGATCTCCGGACGCACCGCGCGGGACTGGCTCGTGCGCCCGACCAGCGCGGTGTGCTGCGCCAGCGCGACCGTCGACGACGACGGCGCCGGACGCTGCTGATCGGCGAGCTCCCCCTTGAGAGCGAACCACTGCGGGTCGATCTCGACGATGACCACCCACCGCTGCCCGGTGACCGGTTCCTCGGGTGGCGCGACCGGGACCGCCTGCGGTTCCGGCGGCGCCTGGCCGGTGGTGAAGTCGTAGCCGCACTGCTCGCAGAACAGGTTGTCCACGGCGTTGGGTGTGCCGCAGTGCGGACACGCCAGGGTGGCACCGGGCGCCGGTGGCGCGAGCGGGCCCGCCTCCGGCGCCGATGCCGCGCCGCTGGGGTCGGAAGGTGCAGCAGCGGGAGCGGCAGCAGGAGCATCCGGAGCGGCGGCCGACGACGAGGGCGGCGATGGCGCGGCGGCCTCGGTGCCGTCCGCGATCTTGGCGCCGCACGTGTCGCACCACTCCGGATCGTTCGACTGGTGGCCGTTGGGACAGGTGACGGTGCTCACGTGCGGCTCACGACTCAGGGCTCACGCCGGATGCGGGTGGTCTTGGTGCTGCGGGTGTCGAGCGCCATCTCGTCGGCCTTGTCCACGGCCTGCTTGAGGCGCACCGTGCCGGTCTCGACGTCGACGACGTCGACGACCTTGGCGAGCAGGCGCGTGGTGCTCTCGTTGCCGGTGTCGTGGGCGAGCTTGGCCGCCTCGCCGAGCAGCACCGTCGCCGTCCGTTCGTCGCCCATCGCCTTCGCCGCCAGGCCCTGCTGGATCGCGTCGGCGAGCTTGGTCTGTCCGGTGTAGTGGGCGACGGCCGGGTCGATGCGGGTCGTCAGGTCGGCATCGGTGCTCCAGATCGCCTTCACCAGCGCCTTCGCCATCACCTGGTCGTTGACCACGACCTCCACCCGCGCGGCGAGACGTTCACTGCCGACCGGCGCCGGCGGCACCCGGACGGACACGTGATAGTCCCGGCTCTCGTCGCCCCACGCGCCCGTCGGGAACTCGCGCACCAGCGGACTGATCTGCACGCCGCGGGAGGTGATGTCCTCGACGACCGGTGCCACCTGGCGGACGAACTGGACCTGGCTGCCCTGCGGCGCCCACACCCGCAGCCGCGCGTCGGGCACGCCCCGGCTCATCGCCATCCGCATCATCGTCTCGAAGTCGGCTTCGAGGTCCTCCGGCTCGGCGATGATGTCGACGGTGCCGAGCAACGTGTCGGCGATCTTGCGCAGCTCGTCGACCACCCAGTCCGAGCCGATGCCGCGACAGTCGCACTGGAACCGACCTCGCGCTGCAGCGAGCGCGGCGTCCAGCGCGTTCGGTTGCTCGCCTTCGATCTTGCCGTCGGTGAGCAGGATCGCGTGGTGCTGCGTGGCCGGCGACTGGGCGAACAGCTCGCTCGCCGCAGCGATCCACGCACCGATCGCCGTTGCACCGCCGCTGCGCAGCCGGGAGACGGCGTCGACCGCGTCGCGACGGGTGGTGGCGGTCATCTTCGCCATCCCGGGATGTGCCGGATAGACCATCTGGGCGACGCTGTGCCCGCTGACGACGGAGAACCTGGTGCCGTCGACGATCTCGTCGACGGACACTCGCGCGGCGCGTCGTGCGGCCGCGATCTTCGTCGGCGGAATGTCCATCGAGCCC
>JAODBQ010000159.1 GCA_025464045.1 Ilumatobacteraceae bacterium | reverse complement strand
CGGCTCGCCGACGACATCTCCGGCGAGACCTGGCTCGCGATCGCGACCAGGATCCCCCACTTCGAGGGTGACGAGCGCTCGTTCGGTTCCTGGGTGTTCGTCATCGCCCGGCAGCGACTCGCCGACGCCCGCCACACCGGTGCCCGCCGGCACACCGATCCGTTCGCCGATGTCGCCGAGCACGGCCAGGGCCCGTCGACGCGCGACGCCGGCCCGTCCACCGAGGACCTCGCCCTCGACGGCCTCGACGCGCAGGGTGCGGTCGATCTGATCGCCCGGCTGCTGACGGCGGACCAGGCCGAAGTCGTGCTGCTGCGCACCCTCGGCGGACTGAGCGTGGCCGACGTCGCGGCGACGTTGGGACGCAACGAGGGCTGGGTGCGGGTCACCCACCATCGCGCCGTCCAGCGGCTGCAGGACCGCCTCGCGGCCCGGATGGTCGCGTGGCAACGGGAGGGCGTGGCCGGCGCCCGATGACGCAGGCCGAGGTGTGCTGACCGCGCGCCGTGCCTGTCGCGTCATTTGTGCCCACCCGATCGGATGAACTTCGGAGGAAAAGTGTCATGGTCCCCGTTCGTTGGACGATGTTGGTGGTGTGACCTGTGATGGCGACCAGCCGGCCGACGGCGTGTCGTCGCCCCGACCCTCCTCCACGGTGATCCGACCGAGCGCGCCGACGTCGTCCGGCGCGCGTCGCCACAGCCCGACCGGTCCGACGATGTACGACCTCGGGGCACGGTGGCTCACGGCCCAGGGGGAGGCACATCCAGGATCGCGCGTGTCCAAGCGCTGGGTGCGGATGCGGATCAACGAGCAGTACCGACCGGATGGGTGGCTCGGCTTCAAGCGCAACGTCCGCGAGGATCTGCTCTGACGCAGGCCGTGCCGCGCGCCGCTCTCGAGCCGCCAGCGGCTACCGGAAGATCAGCACCAGCACGATGATGATCAGGATGAGGAGCAGGGCTCCTCCGCCGATGTAGACCCCACTGGCCAGGATGGCTGCGATCATGGTCTCGCTCCTTCAGGTGCTCGGAACACGTCGTCGATTCGTGTCGTAGATCGCCGCGCCGCATCCCTGCGTTACAGCGCGATGGACGGAACCCGGTCGGACCGGGTCTCGATCGGTGCGAGGCGTCGTGCGAGTACGGCTCGTCTGCTGCTCGGCCCGAGCACTACCTTGCCTCTTCGCCGCCCGAGCTTGGTTCGCTCGACCGGCACCGTTTCCACTGGGGGGTGGGATCGGGTGAGCTGGAGGGGGATCAGCATGAATCGGTTCCGAACTGGTGTCGTCGTCGTCGTCGTGCTCGGCCTGTCCGTTGCTGCGGCCGGCTGTGGCAGCGACAAGAAGCAGTCGTCCAGCGCCACGTCGGCGGCGTCCACGGGTTCTCCCGCCGCCACCACGACCGCCGCGGCGACGACGCAGGCCGCGTCCTCATCCACTGCCGCAGGCGGGAGCGGGTCCGCTGGGAGCAGCGCCTCCACGGGTCCCGTCACGCCCGCCAGCGGGGCGCCGATCCTGATCGGCTTCACGAACATGGAGGGTGGGGCGATCTCGCTGCCCGAGATCCGCATCGGCGCCGAGCAGGGCATGAACTACGTCAACGAGCAGATGGGTGGCGTGCAGGGTCGCCCGCTCAAGCTGATGCGTTGCGACGTGGACGGCTCACCGGAGAAGTCGGTCGACTGCGGGAACAAGTTCGTCGAGGCAAAGGTCTCGGCGGTCATGGAGGGCGTCGACGTCGGAGCCGACGCGATGTTGCCGATCCTGCGCGACGCGAAGATCCCGCTGTTCGGGTTCGTGCCCTACGGCCCGCAGCAGCGATCGGCGACCGACATCGCCGTCTTCCTCGGCACGGCGGTCCCGGCGTACGGCGCCGCTGAACTGAAGAACAGCGCCGATCAGGGTCGCAAGAAGCTCCGCCTGTTCCTCGCCGACCTGCCGTCGTCGCACTCGTACGACGAGACCGTGATCCAGCCGACTGCGAAGACGCTCGGGCTCGACGTGAAGATCATCTTCTACGACGCGGCGAGCGCCGATTGGAACGCGTTGGCGACGACCGCGATGGCCGACAAGCCCGACGAGACCGGGAGCCCGTCCGCACAGGAGGCGGACTGCCTCGGGTTCATCCAGGGCCTGCGTGGCGCGGGCTTCACCGGGCCGATCTTCGCTGCCGCGTGCAACCAGTTCATCGCCACCGTCGGGACGCAGGCAGTCGGCGTGCAGACGTACTCGGAGTACTGGCTGCCGTCCGTCCCCGACGCCGCGCCGCCCGTGGCGCAGGCCGAGCTCAAGACGTACATCGACCAGATGACGAGCTCCGGCAACAAGGACCTCATCAACGGCTTCGCCGGCTTCACGTTCGCCGCCGCCGTCAACTTCGGGCGGGCCATGCAGAAGTACCTGCAGGGCGATCCGAACGGAGTGAACATCCTCACCGCGCTCCATTCGGTCAAGGACATGCCGGGCTTCCTGCACGGCAACCTGACGTGCGACGGCTCGGTGTGGAAGGGCGAGACGTCGTGCACCGCCGGTGTGCTGATCTACGAGGTGATCCCCGGGGGTGGTCGCAAGCTCGTCTCCAAGGGCTTCATCGATGCCAGCGTGTTCGCACCGAAATGACCGTCAGGGAGGTTGATCGCCGGT
>JAODBQ010000587.1 GCA_025464045.1 Ilumatobacteraceae bacterium | reverse complement strand
GATGCCGACCACGGCGATCGGCTCGCTGCCGCGGCGGTCGGCCTGCGCGACACGGGCCTTCAGCTGGCGAATCTCGAGCAGTGCCCGCTTCAGCGGGGAGAGGGCCTCGACGTCGGACGCGCTCACGGCGCCTCACCCAGTTCGGCCAGCAGCAGCGCCTCCGCTTCGTCCTCCGACATCGCCGCCACGTCGCCCACCGACAGCGAACCGGGCTCGTCGAGGCCGAGGTCTCCCGAACCGTTCGACCCAGGTCCCTGCCCGACGGGGTGCCCGTCGGCGAGCGACGGGGCGGCGAGCTCGGGCGTGGTCGACATCAGGTGCTCCGCGAGGGTGTCGCTCGTCGGGTAGTCGAACAGCAGCGTTGCCGGGAGGGCCCTGGCGAACGCTGCGGACAGCGCGTTGCGCAGCTCGACCGCCATCAGCGAGTCCAGCCCGAGCTCGGAGAAGGGCTGCCGGGGTGCGACCGGTTGCCCGGACGGCAGGCCGAGCACCTTCGTCGCCTCCTCGCGGATGAAGGAGACGAGTGCCCCGCGACGCATGCCCGGCGCGATGCCCGCGAGACGCGACACCACGGCGCCGCCGCTCGGTCGAGGCGGCGTGCTCGGGGTTCGGCGCAGCTCGGCGAGGACCGGCCGGGTGTCGAGTGCGACCGGATCCAGGGCGATGGCGACGAGGTGGGCCGAGTCCGCCGCCAGGGCCCGCTCGAACGCGGTGATCGCCTGCTCGGCCGACATCGCGAGGAACCCTTGGCGTGCCAGCCGGTCGTGGTCCCGCCGGCCGAGGAGCGCGGTCATGCCGATCCGGTCCCACGGACCCCAGGAGATGGTCAGGCCGGCGCGGCCGCCGGCACGACGAACAGGTCCGAGTGCATCCAGGAACGCGTTCGCTGCGGCGTAGTTGGCCTGTCCGGCGCCGCCGAGCAGTGCGACTGCTGACGAGAACAGCACGAACATGTCGAGGGACGCGTCGCGCGTCAGCTGGTCGAGGTGCCACGCGCCGGCCAGCTTCGGTGCGAGCACCCGCTCGACGTCGGCCCACGTCTGCTCGACGAGCAACGCGTCGCGGTTCACGCCTGCGGCATGGATGACACCGCGCAGCGGCGGCATCGTGGACCGCACCTCGTCGAGCAACCGGGCGACATCGGCGCGGCGGCCGATGTCGGCCTGCAGGCAGCGGACGTCGGCGCCGAGCGCGGCGATCGCGGCGAGCGCCTCTGCGGTGTCGTCCCCCGGTCCGTGACGGCCGGCGAGCACGATGCTCCGCGCCCCGCGCTCCGCCAGCGCGCGGGCCACCGCCAGCCCGAGACCGCCGAGACCACCGGTGATCAGGTAGGTGCCCTCGCTGCGGATCGCCATGGGCTGCCGGCGCACGTCCTGGCGGACCACCACCTTGCCGATGTGGCGGGCCTGCGCCATGTACCGGAAGGCGCCGATCACGTCGGCGAGGGCGAAGGCGGTCCGCGGCAGCGGTGTGAGCGTGCCGGCGGCGAACCGTGGCATCAGCTCGGCCAGCATCGCCTGGATCTGCGCCGGATCCCCGGTCGACACGTCACCGAGGAACACGACGCAGTACTCGACGTCGGGCCGCGCCGCGGCCACCTGCTGTGCGTCCCAGATGTCGCGCTTGCCGATCTCCAGGAATCGCCCGCCGGGAGCCAGGGTGGCCAGCGTGCGGGGGATGAACTCGCCGCCGCTGAGCGAGTTGAGGACCACGTCCACGCCCCGGCCGTCGGTGGCCGCGAGCACGCCCTCCGAGAAGTCGAGGGTCCGCGAGTCGAACACGTGGCGGACGCCGAGCGACGTGAGGAGCGCCCGCTTCTCCGGGTTCCCGGCCGTCGCGAACACCTCGGCACCGGCCCGCTGCGCGAGCTGCACCGCAGCCATCCCGACACCGCCTGCGCCCGCGTGGACGAGCACCCGCTCGCCCGCCTGCAACCGGCCCAGCCGCGCGAGCGCGTAGTGCGCGGTGAGGAACGTGATCGGCACCGTCGCCGCGTCCTCGAACGTCATCTCGGGCGGCATCTCGATGGCGAGATCGGCGTTCGTGGTGACGTAGCTGGCGAACGACCCGGATCCGATCGCGAGCACCTTGGCGCCCGGCTGCAACCGCTGCACGCCGGCGCCGACGCGCACGACCTCACCGCTGCACTCCTCGCCGAAGCTGGCCACCTCGTCCGGGTAGAGGTCGAGTGCGATGAGCACGTCACGGAAGTTGAGCCCGGTCACGTGCACGCGGATCTCGATCTCGCCGACGCCTGGAGGACGCCGTTCCAGGGGCTGCAGCTCCAGGCGTTCGAGCACCCCACGAGCGTCCGACGCGAGACGGGTGATCGGCGGCTCGGCGAGCTGTCCGTCGGTTCCGGGGGCAGGCACCAGCCGCGGCGCAAGTCGTTCGTCGCCGCGGAGCACGACCTGGTCCTCCCGGTCGCTGGCGGTCAACGCGCGCAGCAGCGACGCGGCGGCCGCGTCGGCACCCTCCGCAGGGTCGAGATCGACGCGCGTGCAGCGCAGCTCCGGATGCTCGGACGCGATCGTCGCGCCGAGGCCGAGCAGCGTCGCCTGCTCCGGCGCGGCCGGTGCGCCGGTCGCAGACTGGGCACCCTGGGTCACCAACCACAGCCGCGCCGGCGCGCCCACGAGCCCCTGCGCCAGGGTCAGCGCGCCGCCGAGCCCGCGCCGCTGAGCCGCCACCGGATCATCGCCATGTGCGGTGAGCGGCGGGGTGTCGAGCGCGCGCAGGTACATCACCTCCTGCGCATCCGCGGCGCGGAGCAGGTCCGCGATGCGCGCCGCCGAGAGCTCGTCGTCCGGCGCGACGACCGTGCAGCGCGCACCGGCTGCCGACAGCGCCTGCGCAACGGCGACGCCGAGGCCGGCCCGGTCGGCGACGATCAGCCAGGGTCCGTCCGGCAGTCCGGCACCGTCGGGGAGGCGCGCCGCGTGCCACTCCACCACGTGGAGCACGTCGTCCGCGGCCGTGGATCCTTGGCTGACCACGTGGGCCAGCGCGGCGCGGTCCGTCCGGCGCAGGCGCAGTCCGGTGAGCTCGGCGACCGGTGCACCGTCGTCGGTGGCGATCGTCACGTCCATGGTGAGGCTGCCGGCCGCGCCCTCGTCCGCGAGCCGGACGCGCGTCCAGGAGTGCTCGCCCGGCGAGCGGTGCAGTCGCAGGG
>JAODBQ010000152.1 GCA_025464045.1 Ilumatobacteraceae bacterium | reverse complement strand
CGCGGACACCCGCGAGGTAGCCGTCCGGGGGCACGAGGATGCCGTTCGTGCCGACCACCGACTCGAGCAGGATCGCGGCGACGTTCTGCGGGCCCTCGACCATCAGCACGTTGGCGAGGTGCTCGAGCGCGCGCTCGGACTCCTGCGCGTCGCTCGTGGAGTGGAACGCACTGCGGTACGGGTACGGGCCCCAGAACTTGACGACGCCGGGCATGCCGGGCTCGCTCGCCCAGCGCCGCGGATCGCCGGTGAGCGTGATCGAGCCGCCGGTGGCGCCGTGGTAGCTGCGGTAGGTGGTGAGGACCTTCTGGCGCCCGGTGTGCAGGCGCGCCATCCGCACCGCGTTCTCGGTGGCCTCCGCCCCGGCGTTGGTGAAGAAGACCATGTCGAGATCGCCACCGGCGACCTCGGTGATCAGCCGCGCCGCCTCGCTGCGCGCGTCGTTCGCATGGAACGGGGCGACCGTGCACAGCCGATCGGCCTGCTCCTTGATCGCGGCCACGAGCTTCGGGTGCTGGTGACCGATGTTGACGTTGACCAGCTGGCTGGAGAAGTCCAGGTAGCGGGTACCGTCCTCGGTCCAGAAGGAGCTGCCCTCGGCACCGTTGACGACCAGCGGCTGGAGGCTGCCCTGGGCGCTCCAGGAGTGGAAGACGTGGGCACGATCATTGGTGTACGCGTCGCTCATGGAGCGATCGTATTCGTTCCTGCGCGAGGCGAACAGACGGGGTGTTGTCACCGCACAAACCGCATGGCGCGGGGCACCACGGCGGTCGTCCGATGGGGCGGTACGTTCGACGGCGTGCGGATCCTGCTGACCAACGACGACGGCATCGACTCCGTCGGCCTCCACGTGCTGGCTCGGGCCATGCGCCCGCACGGCGAGGTCGTGATCATCGCTCCCGACCGCGAGTTCTCGGGGGCCGGCGCAGCGGTCGGCGCCCTCCACCTCGCCCAGCCGGAAGCCCACCGGGTCCACGTCGAGGGCATCGACGAGGCCTGGTCGCTCACCGGCCCGCCGGCGTTGTGCGTGATGTTCGCCCGCCTCGGCGCGTTCGGGCCCGCGTTCGACCTCGTCGTGTCGGGGATCAACCCGGGCGCCAACGTCGGGCGGTCCGTGTACCACTCGGGCACGATCGGTGCCGCGCTGTCCGCCCGCATCGGCAACATCTCCGGGGTCGCGGTGAGCCAGTCCGTCACGGGGGTGGGCGTCGAGGGCCAGGCGTGGGACGAGATGCTCGTCGGGCAGGAGTGGGACACCGCAGCCGCGGTGGCGAGCGCGTTCGTCGCCGGGCTCGTCGCCGACCTGCCCGAGGAGGCGGTCGTCGTCAACCTCAACGTTCCCAACTGCCCGCTGCACGAGGTGCGCGGCTGGCGCCACGCCACCGTCGGGCTCGATCCGCAGCGACCGGTGTCGCAGGCCCACCTGCTGCCCAAGATCGGCCATGACGGGACGTACAACGTCCAGATGGTGTGGGGCGACCCGAACGAGCTCCCCCCGGGCACCGACGGCGGCACGGTGGACGCCGGCTACGTCTCCGTCACGTACCTCAGCCGCCTGGCGGAGCACGCCCGCAACGACCTCGGTGGCGCGGAGGCGAGCCTCACCGCCCACGTACGTCGGGCGTGACGGCGCGGCGCGCGGTGCCGATCGTCAGACGCCGACGGTCTCGTCAGCGCGGGCCTCGTGGCCCCTGTCGGTGGTGGCAGCAGCGGGTGCGGGCGCTCCGGTGACGGGAGAGGGGGCCGGGGCACGCGTCGGCTTCGTCGCGAACGCCGTGGCGGCGGTCGCCATCGCCCAGCCGAGCAGCGATCCACCGACGACCTCGTCCGCGTGGTGGCCTCCGACGTAGACCGCGGCGAGCGCGACGGCGGCGACGAGCAGCGCGCCGACGACGCGTGCGCCGCGACGTGGCACCACGAACGCGAGCGCGACGGCGACGTACGTCGTGCGCAGGGCATGCCCGCTCGGGTACAGGCCGTATGGCGAGAACACCGTCTCACGCAGCAGCAGGGCGATGAGCAGCGCCGCGCCGAACCCGGCGACGAGCAGGACCGCCGCCCGGCGCCGGCGCCTCACCACGAGCGCGCAGAGGACGATCAGCGCGACGGTCGTCGGGATGTTGTCGCCCACTGCCGTGATCCGATCGGCGATGTCGTGCAGCCGCGGCGATCGGTGGGACCTCACGGCGTCGTCGATCAGGTTGCCGTTGACGGGCGTGAACGTCGGGTTGTTCACCTCGGCGCGCGAACCGTTCGAGTTGTACATCATCCAATAGGCGGTCTGCGGTCGCAGGACGGCGTCGATCGGGAGCGTGTTCCACGCGTCGGCGACAAGCGACCCCGACGCCGTCGCTGCCACGCGATGATGCGGCGCCCCGTGGGCGTCGTCGTAGATCGCCAGTTGGAACTTGTCGTTCGGTGCGTGATCGATCGGTCCGGCGACGAACACCGAGATCGACGCCACGGCGCCGGCGCGCAACCCGGTGATGAACCGCGACCCGTTGATGTTCCCGGAATCGTTGCTGTCGACCGTGCTGCCGACGGCCGCCTG
>JAODBQ010000131.1 GCA_025464045.1 Ilumatobacteraceae bacterium | reverse complement strand
TGACCCGGGCGAAGGTGCTGAGCGCACCGATGAGGCCGATGTTCGGGCCTTCCGGGGTCTCGATCGGGCACATCCGGCCGTAGTGGCTGAAGTGCACGTCGCGGACCTCGAAGCCGGCCCGCTCACGCGACAGACCGCCGGGTCCGAGCGCCGACAGGCGGCGACGGTGGGTGAGGCCCGACAGCGGGTTGACCTGGTCCATGAACTGCGACAGCTGCGACGTCCCGAAGAACTCCTTGATCGCCGCGACGACCGGACGGATGTTGACCAGCGTGGTCGGGGTGATCGCCTCCACGTCCTGGGTCGTCATCCGCTCCCGGACGACGCGCTCCATCCGGGACAGGCCGATGCGGACCTGGTTCTGGATCAGCTCGCCGACGCTGCGGATGCGACGGTTGGCGAAGTGGTCCTGGTCGTCGAGACGGTAGCCAGGCTCCTGCTTGACGAGGTGCAGCATGTAGCTGACCGCGGCGACGACCTCGTTCGGGCGCAGCACGTCGGTGTCGTCGGGATCACTGGCCAGGTTGCGCTTGGTCGGATCCTCGCTGTCGGTCTTGAAGAAGCTGCCCAGCTCGATCGTGCCGGGGCCGAACAACTCGTCGAGCTTGGCGACCTCGCCGCCGAGCTTGCGGTCGAGCTTGTAACGACCGACGCGCGACAGGTCGTAACGACGACCCTCGAAGAACGCGTTGCGGAAGTAGGCCTTGGCCGACTCGACCGTCGGCGGCTCACCCGGTCGGGCCCGCTTGTAGATCTCGACCAACGCCTCCTGCTGGAGCGGCGCGACGTGACGTTCCTTCTCCCCCTGCCCCTCGAGGAAGTCGAAGTGAGCGACGAAGCGCTCCAAGAACCCCGGCGCGTGCTCCTCGTCGTAGCCGAGGGCGCGCAGCAGCGTGAAGATCCCCATCCGCCGCTTGCGGGCGACACGCGTGCCCGCGGTGACGTCCTTGCCCGGCTTCTGCTCGACGTCGAACTCCAGCCACTCACCGCGATACGGGTGGACCGTGCCCTTGACGAGCTGATGCTTGCTGAGGTTGCGCAAGCGGAACCGCTCGCCCGGCTCGAAGATCACCCCTGGGCTGCGCACGAGCTGCGACACGACGACGCGCTCGGTGCCGTTGATGATGAACGTGCCCTTCTCCGTCATCATCGGGAAGTCGCCCATGAACACCGTCTGCTCTTTGATCTCGCCGGTGTTGCGGTTCATGAACCGGGCACGCACGAAGATCGGCGCGCTGTACGTCATGTCCTTCTCCTTGCACTCCTCCACCGTGAACTTCGGCGGCGGACGCAAGTCCTCGTCATGCGGATCGAACTCGAGCTCGAGCTGCAACGCCTCGGAGAAGTCCTTGATCGGGGAGATGTCGCGGAAGGTCTCCGCGAGACCCTCGTCGAGGAACCACTCGAAGCTCTCGCGCTGCACCGCGATGAGATCGGGGAGCTCCAGCGGCTCGGTGAGGTTGGCGAACGAATACCGTTCACGGGACACGGAACGAGAAGCCACGGCTACTCCTTGTCGGACGGCTGGGGGACGTACATGGAGGCACGCAGCAACGCTGCGGCAGGCATGGGGGCGCGGCAGGTCAACGGCACAGAGAACTGACGACAGACGACACGCACGGCAACGAGCAAGCCTAGTGGTGAACGCACGGAACGTCAACCGCCACCGAGCGTTGGCCCGGGCGGGAGTCCGTGGCCGCTCACGGTAAGCCCTCCCCCGCCGCAAAGTCAAGCACCTCCGGGCGCGAAGCAGCCCGGGGCGAGGGCCCCGGGCTGGTTCGTTCGAGCCGTGCTACGGCCAGTGGTGTCGGTTCAGCGTCCGTCGTCAGCGATCGCGCGACGGGCCAACACGGGGGCGGCGCCCCCGCGGGTCACTTGACTTCGACGGATGCGCCGGCCTCGGCGAGCTTGGCGCGGGCGGCCTCGGCGGCCTCCTTGGTGGCCTTCTCGAGCACGGGCTTCGGGGCCGCGTCGACGAGGTCCTTGGCTTCCTTCAGGCCCAGGCTGGTCAGCTCGCGCACGACCTTGATGACCTGGATCTTCTGCGGGCCGGCGGCGGTGAGGACGACGTCGAACTCGTCCTTCTCCTCTTCGGCCGGTGCAGCGGCGGCGGTGCCACCGGCAGCGGCGACGGCCACGGGGGCCGCAGCGGTGACGCCGAACTTCTCCTCGAACGCGTCGAGCAGGTCCTTGAGCTCGATCACGGTGAGGTTGCCGATGGCGTCGAGGATCTCATCCTTGTTGAGAGCCATGATGGGTACTCCTTCAAAAGTGTGTGTGGTGTTGCGTGGAATTGCGTGGGGTGGGCGATGGGAGCGTGAGAGCGTCGGGATCGGCAGGGCCGGTCGCGCGACGGTTCAGGCCGCTTCCTTCTGGTCGATGAGGGCCTTGAGGCCGTAGGCGAGGTTGCGCGGCAGCGCCTGCAGCAAGCCGGCGGTCTTCACCAGCGGCGCCTGCAGCGCACCGGCGAACTGGGCCAGCAGCACGTCGCGGCTGGGCAGATCGGCGAGCTGCTCGACATCCCGTGCGGACATCGTCGTGCCGGACATCGACCCGCCCTTGATGATCAGCAGCGGGTTGGCGCGTGCCGCATCGCGGAGGATCTTGGCCACGCCGGCGGCATCACCGCTGACGAACGCCAGCGCAGTCGGCCCGACCATCATCTCGGCGAGCTCGGCGACGCCCGCGTTCTGGGCGGCGAACCGGGCCAGGGTGTTCTTGTACACCTTGTACTCGCCGCCGTTGTCGCGCAGCTGACGGCGCAGCCCAGCGAGCTGGCTGACGGTCATGCCGCGGTACTCGGTGATGATGACCGCGTTGGCTGCCGTCAGCTTGGCGGTGACCTCCTCGACCACCGCGACCTTCTCGATCCGGGGGTTCTCCATTGTCATTCCACCTCCTTTCGCTTCGACTCGTGGTGCTCGCATGAGCGAACACGGCGAGGAGCGATTGCGAGGGGCGAACCCGACCACAGCGTTCCAGCAGCATCCACCTCGGCTGGCGACCATCAGGAGATGGCCATTACCCACGGCTGTGGACCAACGGTCTTCGGCGAGCAACCGGTACTTCGGTTGTTGACGGCCGGGAACTGTAGCGGGAGCGGCGCCCAAGCCCTCCCGCAACCTCTACCCCACTGCA
>JAODBQ010000103.1 GCA_025464045.1 Ilumatobacteraceae bacterium | reverse complement strand
CAGCCCACGGGGAATGGGCGATCCGCCAGTGCGGGCAAGCGCGCGTTGGCCTGTTGGATCCATTCAAGGCGCTGCCGCTCCTCGACCTAGTGAAAGGCGCGTTCGAGTCCTCTACCGCATCGTCAGTCATGAACTGCTCCAACGGCCCCGTGCCGACCGTCTCGGCGTATGCCAGGCGGCGCAGCTCGCGATCGATGTCGTCGTCGAGGAGGCCATCGCCGCGCTGCAGCCGCGACTGGTTGATGCTGGACACCTCTTCGGCCATCCAGCGGCCCATCTGCAGCTCGAGGCGGGTGCGGTCCTCGCGGAGGCCGACTCGCCGGCCGGCGACTGTCGTCAGCGTGCCGCTCTCCGCCTGGATCGCGTCGACGAGTCGTGCCGAGAGCCGTGAGGTGAGCTCGCGGACGAGCCGCCGATCAACCATCGGACGGCTCCGTCGTCGGCGAGTCGGCCGGGCGGTTCGCGGCACGGGCCGTGCCTCGATCCGCGAACAGCAGCGATTCGTCCAGCACCGCCGCGCGCCGGGTCTCGCGCAACAAGGTCGATAGCAGCTGCGCGAGTGATCCGAGTGAGCGGAACAGATCGGAGTGCCGCAACCGCCGCTGCGAGCCGGCGCGCCCGGCGAGCACTGCCGCTGCCCACGTGTCGATGTCGACGGGGACGACGAGGTCGACACCGACGAACGCGGCCACCTCGTCGCACCGGTAGGGCTGCTCGCCGACGAGGCCGACGACGAACGGGATCGACCGCAGCGACAGCACCTCGCACAGGTCGGCCACGCGCAGCAACCCGACCGCCGCGGCGCTCGCCGAGCCCGCGTGCTGACGGTGCATCACCGCGACCACCCCGGCTGCGGCCACCAGCGGGGTCAGCCGGCCACGCACCCGGCCGCCGTCGGCCAGCACGATCGGGTCGTCGAGCGCGGCGAGCACCGGCAGCACGGTCGACGCGGCCGCAGCGACGGCCGCGGCGGCCTCGATCGCGCGGGTCGGGGCGACGAGGACGTCGACGCCGCGGGCACTGGTCTGGAACATCGATTCGATCACCGGCCACGAACCGGCACCCGACGAGGCGACGAGCTCCGACAGGCTCGGCGAGCGAGGAACGTCGAGCCACGCGGACAGGCACCCTCCCGCAGGATCGAGCTCGGCCACGACGGTCCGCTCGCCGCGCGGCCACGTGGCGGCGAGACCGACGGCAGAGGTCGAGGCACCGTCGCCGATCACGGCCACGATGCTCATCCCGGCGCCGCGGTGGACGACGGCGCCGAACCGTCGGCGGCCGGAGTCGTCGCTGGCGCTGCCACGGCGACAATGGCGTCTGCGCTCGCAGCGTCGACGCCGGGATCGAGCAGCACCACCCGGACGGTCGCGGCCCGGGCGACGGTGACCGCGTCCGCGACGGCGACCTCGATCGACAGCGAGAGCTTGCCCGAGACCGAGTCCGGGGTCGTCGGGAGCCCCACGACGCGGCCGTTGACGGGCGCGAGCAGCGCCGAATCGGCCGACTGCGAGGAGGTGATCGGGAAGACGAGCTGCACCCGCGAACGCTCGCGCAGCCCGGTGGGCAGCTCGCCGCTCGGCACGGTGATCGCCACCACGGCAGAGCCGGCCGCGACGAGCGGCGCCGATTGCAGCATCGGCATCGCGAGGAGCGCACCGGACACCATCCGCACCCGTGCGTACGTGCCGACGACGATGCGCAGATCGCGAGCGTGGACGACGGCGAGCGTCGGATCCGCCGACAGCTCGATCGTGCGCAGATCGGCGTTCGACAGCTGCTGGCCGGCGGGGACGTCGCGCACGAGTTGCAGCACCGGCACGCGCTTGTCGGCCGTCGCGAAGATCAGCAGCGTCACGGCGACCGCGGCGATGGCGAGGAGGGTGCCGACGGCGATCCGCATCCGCGACCGCGACGAAGGGCGGAAGCCGGGCGCCCTCGCCGGCGAGACGGTCGGCGCCGCCGTGGCGACCCGTCGACTGGCGGTGAGCACCATCCTTCAGGCCGCGTCGCCGTGGTGCGAACGTGGTGCGTGGGGACCGTGCTCGGCCACCCTCGGAACCGTGCCCCAGCAGGTCCCCATCGTCAGAACCCGTGCTGGCATGAAGCCTCCGCGCCTGTTGTGACCAGCCACCGTATCGGAACCACATGCCTTCCAAGCCCAGCTCACGCGCTGTGTCCGGGGTGTCGACGGGGCGTGCTCATCGTCGACACTGTCGACGCCGACATCGTCAGATCGGCAACATCTGCTTCCCGGCAACCCATCTCACGTCGGGCATCGGCGGTCCCACCGACGGCGACGTTTCGGGGTGTTTCGACCCTTCGTCGGCGCCGCGAGCGTTCGCCCGACCACGCCGGCAGGGCTCGGGCGGCAGCGGATCAGCGCACGAGGTAGACGATCGCGACGGCGAAGGCGAAGACGATCACTGCGGCGCGCAACTTCTCCGGCGGCAGCGAGCCGGCGACGCGACCGCCGATCTGTCCGCCGAGCAGGCTGCACGGCGCCATCACGAGGACGAGCGACCACTCGACCTTGCCGGAGAACACGAGGAACCCGGCGGCGAACACGTTGACCACGAACGACAGCAGCTGCTTCACCGCGTTGAGGCGGGTGAACGGCAGCTCGGAGAACAGGCCGAGCACCGCCATCAGCATGATCCCGAGGCCGGCGCCGAAGTACCCGCCGTACACGGCGGCCACCGCGACCGCCGCCACCTCGAGCACGTGGTGGGCCTCGTGCCCGCCGGCGCGTCGGTTCAGCCAGGCACGGATCTTGTTCTGGGTCGCCAGCAGGATCGCCGCGGCGAGGATGAGGAACGGCACGATCTGACGGAACACCGTCTCGCTCGTGACGATCAGCAGCACACTGCCGCCGAGTCCACCCAGTGCTGCGGCCACGAGCTGCGGCCGCAGCCGCTGCTGCAAGCCGGTGAGGTCCGTGCGCTGGGCGTACGTGCCACCGATGTAGCCCGGGCACAACGACACGGTGTTCGTCGCGTTGGCCCGCACGGTCGGCACTCCCACCGCAGTCATCACCGGGAAGCTGATCAGCGTGCCGCCGCCGGCGACTGCGTTGACGATCCCGGCGCCCACCGCCGCTGCGCCACACGCGACGTGGGCCAGCGCGGAGATGTCGGTCATCCGCGCACCACCGCATCTGGAGGTGTCAGTCCTCGACCGGATCGGCTCCGGGCTGCGCACGTCACCTTCGGGCACGAGACGCTCCGGTCTGCGCGCGCCGCGTTCGGGCGGGGCACCCGGCCGCGACGAGGTGACGGGCGGCGGGGTGAACGGGGCGGGACCGGATCGTCGTCGACTGGCACCGGGCGGGACACGCTCGGCGCGTTCAGCCGACGGTCACGGTGGCCGCCGCGGCTGCGGCACGGCGCCGCAGCGGGGGCAGGGTCGGTGGAGGTTGACGCCGTGGCGGGAGCTCGGCCAGGAGCAGCGTGGTCGCCTGGGTGATCGAGAACACGGCTCGCTCGAACGCTGCTTCGGTGGCGGGCGACGTCGACTGCACCCCGCTGACCTTGCGCACGTACTGGCGGGCGGCGGCCTCGATCTCGGTCGAGGTGGCGGTCGGTTCGAGGCCGCGGAGCGTGGTGATGTTCCGGCACATGGTCCAAGCGTAGAACCGCCGCCGCCGAGCGCCGACTCGGCTCTCCTAGGGTGAGCGACCGATGCGCGGCCCGAGATCCCAGTCCGGCGGCTTCCGCCACCGCGCCGTGCTCGGTGCACTTGCCGCGCTGACGATCACCGTCACGGCGTGCACCAGCGACGCGCGGCCCCCGACGACGACGTCGGACGCCGCGACCCTGTCCGTCCCGACGCCCGCGGCGAGCACCGCGGCGCCGACCACCACCCAGGTGCCGAACGACGCGACGCCACTGGTGCACCAGGCCGTGCTCGACTACTGGTCGGCGCACCGCCAGTGCAGCCAGCGGCCCAAGCAGTGCAAGCCGGAGTCGTTCACCGCCCAGCAGGGCACGTTGCGCCACGACGTGCAGGCCTACGTCTCGACGCTGCTGAGCGAGCAGTACCGCCTCGCTACCGTCGACACCGCGGCGACCGGCGGGACGGCGGTCTCCGTCGACGACGCGTACGTGGTGGTCAACGCCGTCACCGTCGATCTCACCACCAATGCGACGGCCACGACGGACGAGTGCGTCTACGACCCGACGCCGATGCTCGGTCCGGCCGGACCGGACGGCCAGCCGACGGTGGTGTCCGCCGATGCCGCACCGCATCGGTTCGTGCACACCTTCGTCCTCGAGGACGGACGCTGGCTCGCCGCAGTCGAGGACGTCGACACCTCGGGCGCCTGCGACATCACGCCCGACACCGTCCCGCCCGACTTCACCACCCCCACCTCCTGACGTGGCAGTCGCCCGTCCATCGACCCCGGATCACCGAGTCGCCTGCCGAACACCGGAACTGGTCATGATCCCACCGACGGGTCCTCGCTCGGATCATGACCAGTACCGCCGAACCCCGCCGCCACGGTCGAGATCGGGCACCGAGTACCGCTGTATCCCCCACCAACGACGAGCTGCTGGCGCTCGTCATGGAGGCGACCCGTCGGTCGGGGTGCCCGACATCACGGGGCCGTCGAGGCCAGACTTGATGCCGCGGACGGCCACCCCTCGACGGAAACCGGGAGACGATGTACCCACACCACACCACTGGCACCCCTCGTTGCCCGCGCACCGCACGACGCACCGTCGCGGGTGTGCTCGCCGTCGGCGCGCTGCTGGCGGCCTGCAGCAGCGACAAGCAGGCGGCCACCACGACCGAGGAGGCCTCCACCACCACCGTTGC
>JAODBQ010000099.1 GCA_025464045.1 Ilumatobacteraceae bacterium | reverse complement strand
TGTAGACGACGTCCTGCACCACCGCGAGTCCGCGGGCGTGGCACGCATCGACGAACCTGAGGTACGCCTCCGGCCCGCCGTAGGTCTCGTCCACCGCATACCAGAGCACCCCGTCGTAGCCCCAGTTGTGATCGCCGTTGAACGCGTTGACGGGCAGCAGCTCGACGAAGCCGACACCGAGCTCGACGATGTGGTCGAGCATGGCGATCGCTCCATCGAGCGTGCCGTCGGGCGTGAACGTGCCGATGTGCAGCTCGTAGACGATCGAGCCGGCGAGCTGCCGCCCGGTCCACGCGTGGTCGGTCCATGCGAAGCGGCTCGGATCGAAGGTCCGCGACAGCTCGTGCACACCGTCCGGTTGGCGACGCGAACGCGGGTCGGGCAACGGCGTCGGGTCGTCGTCGAGCAGGTACCCGTAGGAGGAGTCCACCACGGGCAGTTCGCCCTCGTGCGCCCACCAGCCGTCGCCGATCGCGACCATCTCGAACTGGTCCTCGTCGAGCACCAGCGCGACTCGCGACGCCAGCGGCGCCCACACCTCGAAGCTCATCGTCCGATCACCTCCGCCGGCGCGAGGAGCGCGACCGGATAGTCGACGAGCACCTCGGCCACCGCCGTCGCGCCGCCACGGAGGTGGCGCCCGGTGAGCACGTCGATCCACTCCCGCCCGGCGAGCACGAACGATGTCGCGCCCCACCCGCCGGCGCGTGCCAGCCCGACCGGTAGCCGCGTCGCGATCGTGATCGCGCCACCCCGGTCGAACGCGATGGCGTGTCGTGCGTTCGCGCCGTGCACGTCGAGCGGCCGGTACAGGCCGAACAGCTCTGGGTGGTCGCGTCGCAGGCGCAGCGACCGCGAGGTCACGAGCAGCTTGGCCGCGCCGCTGTCGTCGATGGGCGGCAGCGCAACGCGGTCGAGCTCGAGAAGCAGCCGCCGTCGCGCCGCGAAGTCGACGGGGCGTCGGTTGTCGGGATCGACGAGCGACGTCTCCCACAGCTCACTGCCCTGGTACACGTCGGGCACGCCCGGTGAGGTGATCTGTACCAACTTGGCCCCCAGGCCGTTGATCCGACCGGGCATCGTGATGCGGCCATGGATCGCGGCGAGCACCTCGACCACTGCCGGGTCGCTGACGGAGCGTTCGACCAGCGCGTGCAGCCGGGCCTCGAACTCGGCCGAAGGTGCGGTCCAGCTCGTCGACGTGCCCGCCTCGCGAGCCGCCTTCTCGGCGTACGCGTGCAGCCGGTCCGCCGTCGCCGGCCACGCGCCGACGATCGACTGCCACAGCAGGTGCTCCAGTGGGCCGTCACCGAGCGGCGCCAGCGTGCGCAGCCGCCGCAGGGCCTCGGCCCACTCGTCGGGGATCTCGGAGAGCACGTTGATCCGCGCCCGCGTGTCCTCGCTGCGCTTGGTGTCATGCGTGGTGAGCGTCGTCATCGACGCCGGCCAGCGCGCCTGGCGGACACCGTTGCGACGGTGCAGCTCGGCGACGTCGATCGCGAACTCCGACGGATCGGCACCGACCTCGGTCAGCGAACCGAGCCGGGTGTAGCGGTAGAACGCGCAGTCCTCGACACCCTTCGCCATCACCATGCCGGACGTCTGCTGGAAGCGAACCGCGGCGCGGTGCGCTGGATCGGCCAGCAGCACGAGCACTGCCGCTATCGGAGCAGCGAGGTCCGGACGGTGGTGCAGCGCCAGCTCGGCCGCGCGCTCGAGGTGCTCGGCACCGAGGGGCAGGTACGAGCGGTAGACGGGGAAGCACGCCAGCAGCTCGGCCACCGCGTCGGCACTGCCCGGCATCCCGAGCTCGCGCTCGAGGCGCAGCACCTCCGAGCGCAGGATGCCGTCGGCGACGGCCCGCTTCGTGTCGTGGATCAGGACGCTCCAGTCGACCGGACCACCGCGCAGCTCGGCGTCGAGCGCGTCGAGCGGGCCCTCGCCCGCCGCGTCGACGAACACCCGGTCGATGGACGCGAGCGCGTCGTAGCCGGTGGTGCCCGCCACCGGCCAGTGGCTCGGCAGCTGCTCGTCGCCCTCGAGGATCTTCTCCACCACGACGTACGACCCACCGGTCGCCGCGGCGAGCTCGTCCAGGTAGCGGCCCGGATCCGCGAGACCGTCGGGATGGTCGATCCGCAGCCCGTCCGCGAGACCGGTGGCGATCCAGCGCACGATCTGGCGATGCGTCGCGGCGAACACCTCGGGCACCTCGACGCGCAGACCGGCGAGCGTGTTGATCGCGAAGAAGCGGCGGTAGTTCAGCTCGGCATCGGCACGTCGCCAGTTGACGAGCTCGTAGTGCTGGCGGGCGTGGACGACCTGCGGCGCGGCAGCGTCGTCGGCAGTGCCGGGAGCGAGCGGGAAGCACTGGTCGTAGTAGCGCAGCTGCCCGTCGACCAGGCTCAGCGCGGGCTCTGCTTCGTCACCGAGGACGGGAACCCGGAGCTTGCCGTCGGCGGCGTCCCAGTCGATGTCGAACGCGTCCGCGTGTTCGGACCCGCGACCATGGGTGAGCACGTCCCACCACCACGCGCTGATCGACGGCGTCGCCACACCGACGTGGTTCGGCACGATGTCGACGAGCACACCGAGCCCGAGCTCGTGCGCGGTCGACGACGCGTGCGCCAGGCCAGCGTCGCCACCGCGATCCGCGTCGACCGCGGCGTGGTCGACCACGTCGTAGCCGTGGTCGGAGCCGGGTTCCGCGGTCAGCAGCGGTGACAGGTACAGCCAGTCGGCACCGAGGTCGCGCACGTACGCAGCAAGTTCGGCGGCCTGGTGGAGGTCGAAGCCTCGACGGATCTGGAGACGGTAGGTGGAGGCCGGCGGACGCGTCATGCGCGTCCGCGCGAGGTGGTGATCAGCGCGCTACCCCCGTGCCACAGCGTGCTCGAGCTCGGCCTTGGTCATCTTCGAGCGGCCCTTGACACCCTTGCGCTTCGCCTCGTTGTACAACTGGTCGCGGGTGCGACCACCGGGGCCACTGTGCGAACGCAGACCGCCGCGCCGCGAGGAGGAGATGTCGTCGGTGGAGCTGCGGCTGGGATCCTTGGCCTCTCCGGCGCGAGCACGCTCCTTGTTCACGGTGCGCGCCGCGATCTCCTCGGCGAGATCTTCGCTGTCACCACGATCGCGCAGACCGGACTTGATGTGCTCGTACTGCCGCTCACGCTTGTCGCTCCATCCGGACTGAGGCATCGTCGTCTCCTCTGCGTTTCGCCGGCGCTGCTCGCGCCGCTGTCCGCAATTGCTACCCCGCACCGGATCGGCCAAACCGGTCCGCGAGCGGCTCGTGCGTCGGCCGGTCCGACGGCGCCGCCACCGCTACGCTCGCGCAGATGGCCGGATCGCCTGAATCGACGCCAGTCCGCGCCGTCAGCACGAGGTGAGCCGACGTCCGCGTGTGGCCCGGCCGTCATCTCCACTGCGCGACTTCCTGGCGGCCGAGACCTCGGGTGCGATCTGCATCGCCGTCGCGGCAGTCGTCGCGCTCGTCTGGGCGAACTCCCCGCTGCGCGGGTCCTACGCGACCCTCTGGTCGCGGGATCTGGCGTTCACGATCTCGGACCACCGGGTCGGCCTCGACGTGCACACGTGGATCAACGACGCGCTGATGACGATCTTCTTCCTGCTCGTCGGCTTGGAGATCAAGCGCGAGCTCACCGAGGGCCATCTCGCCGGCCGTCGTGCCGCGCTCGCCCCGGTGGCCGCGGCGATGGGTGGGATGGTGGTGCCGGCGCTCGTCTACCTGGCCATCGCCGGGAGCACCGCGGCGCAGGGCTGGGCGATCCCGAT